>CAIXME010000877.1 GCA_903920425.1 uncultured Pirellula sp.
AAAAACACCACCAAAAGCGAGTTTGGCGGGGCGCAGAGTTAGGCTGTCCGGACCATCGGGAGGGAGGTCGTTTTGGGGCGTTCCCGTTTACGAATCGAAGGCGAATTACGCGGCTGCAGGGACAACTTCGAAGAAAAATTCGGAGATGACATCGCCGACAATATTCAGCTTGAGCTGGAAGTTATCGATGAACTCGTGGAGTCCAATGTTCATCACATCGTCGATATGCAGAAAGTCAAATTCAGCTCGCAAGCGTCCCAGGTATTGTTCCGGCTTGTTTTGGAAATTGCCCGCAGTTCCGCCTGTGATCGCAAGCAAAGATTGCTCGGCCCGCGAGATGCAAAAGCGGATGGCGCGAGGGAAGTCGCGATCGAGCAACATAAACGCAGCGACTTGCTTTGGCGAAAGGCGACCATGGCGCCGGCGATACATTTCCAAAGCGCTAGCGCTCTTGAGCAACATGCCCCATTGGCTGATGTCGATGGGGGTGCCGACGTCTGCTACATCCGGCAAGAGCAAGTAGTATTTCACGTCGAGGATCCGCGATGTCTTGTCCGCGCGTTCGAGCAAGGCTCCGAGGCGGCCGAAGTTCCATGCTTCGCCATGGGACATGGTGCTGTAGGTTACCCCTTCCAGCAAGTATCCTGCTTGGCGGATGCGGCCAAAAAAGTCGAAGGGAGAATCGATCGCCGTGTTGTCGTTTCGGTTGTCCCGAACGAACAGATAGAATTTATTGAGTTCCTCCCACATCTGGCTGCTGAGCATTTCGCGACTGGTTCTCGCATTCTCGCGAGCCATTTTCAAGCATGACAGAATCGAGTTCGGATTGCGTTCATCAAATGTTAGGAACCGAATCACGTTCGCTTGATTGACTTCTGCAAAGTGCTCTCGGAAGAGTTCATGGTCTCCGGTCGTGTAGACTAATGGTTCCCATTGTTGGTACCGGTCATTTCCCAGCCCCAACGTGAGGTTGAGCGTCACGTCGATAAAACGAGCCACATTCTCTGCTCGCTCGATATAACGTCGCATCCAAAAAATGGAGTCTGCAACTCGCGACAACATAACTAATTCCTATCCCTATCGATTTTCGTCTGCGACGATTCGTGATTGACTTGTGCGTTAGACTTTACTGTTGTTGAAACTGGTTCATGGTTTCATTTCGTAGGACCCATGTATCTTTGCTGCCGCCACCTTGCGATGAGTTTACGACCAACGAGCCCTTTACCAATGCCACGCGCGTTAGGCCGCCGGGCACAATGTAGATGTCTTCCCCGAACAAAATATAGGGACGCAAATCTACGTGACGGCCTTCGAGCGAATCACCACACAGTGTGGGTACGGTGGAAAGATCCAGCATGGGCTGCGCGACGTAATTTCGCGGGTTGTGCAAAATGAGTTCGCGATATTTCTCTAGTTGATCTTTGGAAGCCTTGGGGCCGAGCAATATCCCGTACCCTCCCGATTCGTTGGCGGGTTTGATCACCAATTCGTGCATATGTTCCAAAACGTATTTGCGTTCCGATTCATCGGCGCACATAAACGTTGGCACATTGGGCAGAATCATATCTTCACCCAGATAGTACTTGACCATCTTGGGCACAAACGCATAAACCGCTTTGTCGTCGGCGACTCCTGTGCCCGGTGCGTTGACAAGCGCGACTTTGCCAGCACTGTACGATTTCATGAGCCCCTTTACTCCCAGCGTCGAATCGGGACGCAAGCAATCGGGATCGAGGAAATCGTCATCGATGCGACGATAGATCACATCCACACGCTTTAGTCCCCGAGTGGTTCGCATGTAGACATAATCATCTTTGACGACCAAATCCGTACCTTGTACGAGCTCGACCCCCATTTGTTGAGCGAGGAAGCAATGCTCAAAATAGGCCGAGTTGTAGATGCCAGGAGTTAACACTACGACTGTTGGTTCGTTGTGCGTCGGTGGTGCGACGTACTGAAGCATTTTTAGCAGTTGCTCTGGGTACGTTTCCACTGGGAGGATGTTTCGGCCCTCAAACAATTGAGGGAACGTACGCTTCATGACTTCGCGGTTCTCGATGACATACGATACGCCCGATGGGCATCGCAGATTGTCCTCGAGGACGTAAATCTGTCCGTCACCTGCTCGCACCAAATCGGTACCGGTGATGTGACACCAAATTCCTTTGGGGGGATTCATCCCTTGGATTTGCTTTAAATACCCTTTGCTTGTCTGAATCATGTACTCAGGCATCACGCCGTCGCGAATGATCTTTTGATCGTGGTACATGTCGTCGATAAACATGTTGAGCGCACGGATCCGTTGCTTCAACCCTCGCTCGACATAGAGCCATTCCGATTCCAGAATGACACGAGGGATCAAATCAAACGGCCATACTTTTTCTGTGCCTGCCGAATGACCATACACGTTGAACGTGATTCCCATGTTCAACAATTCGTGGTCCGCCGATCGCTGACGTCGTTGCAACTCTCCAACGGGTAGACCGGCTAATTTCTCTGCGAGGAACTCGACTCCGGATCGCGCTTGGCCTGCACCCGCGAACATTTCATCAAAGAAGCCTTTGGTATCGTATTGCGAAATTCCGAGCGGATCTTGTTGTTGGAAATTCGCGGCAACTTGTTCCATGGTGGATTGATCCAATTGGCTTTGCTGATTCATCAATAAAGGCTGTTCCCAAAAAGTTTACAAATTTGCGACCGATCCAGCAGCGCGAGTTGCCCGAAAAGCCCATCTTTCGCGAATGGATTGCCCAAATAATTAGCACCTGTCGCCCGGGATCCGGCCGCAGTCTTGCCTTTTGCCAAAATAAGTGGCTATCTGAGGGTGTCCCCGCTCAAAGCAAATGAGAAGCCGATTCGACTTGGAACCGGCATTTTATTGAGAAAATGATTATTCTCGAACGTTGAGCTCGAGCTTCCAGCTCTGGTCCGAGCGGCTACTATTGCACCAAAGTTCAAAGACACCGAGCTCGGTGATGCGGCTTTCGAAGCGAACCGGGACCACTTGTTCTCCTTCGCAGGCGGAGAGCTCGACTTCGAGTGGCGAGGTTTCATCGAGTTCACCTTCGTCCCAGCCACGCAGGTAGGTCCCTGGCTTGTCCTGCTTGCGGACGTTGCTAGAAAAGAAGCGAAACCGGGCGCGCTGTCCGACTTTGAGCCCAACCTCGCGACTTTGAACTTGTGTCTGCGTTCCTTCTTCCATGCCTTGTGGCACAACACAAAGTGCTTGCAGTGGTCTGGGCATACCAGGAATTGCTGGCCCCGAACTCTCGATGCCGACATAATAACTGCGCGATGTGCCACCTCGGATTCGCAGGCCTCCATGATGCTTGGTCCAGACATAATATGCTGCGCCGCATGCGACCGCTTGGTCCAAATCTTCGACACCACCCAAGACGACCGGTTCCCGCCCGTTTGGATCCCATGATGCGAGCGACTGGACCAGTCGGCTTCGGAAAGATTCTGCGTTGAACACGCCACCATTGAACAGCAAATGCGTTAACGGCGCCGTGGTATCTTGGCCGTCGGCCGTTGGTAGATGCTCGTTCAGAAACAAAGCCACATGCTTGGTGATGGCAGTGTCCGGTTCGAATGGCAATCCCAGTTCTTGAAAGCCGCTGCCGGCGTCGCGCGATGGCGTTTCATCACGGCCCACGATGGGAAAGAACCCGTCGATGAGTGTCGCTTCCACCGTCGATCTGGGTAAGTCGATGGAGACGGTGCCACCGATCAGTTTGCTACCGCGGCCAAGAACGCTCAGTGGATACGATTCGGGAGATGATTTTCCTCTTAGCAATGACTCTTTGGCCATCCTGCATGAATGCCACAGGGAAACCGATTGCCATGCGTTTAGCTTGGTTCCCTTCGCCGCAAACAACTGCGATGCGGTATGGGCCAGCGTGAGGTCCATGTTGTCGCCGCCTATTAGCAAATGGTTGCCAACGGCCAAACGATTCATGGTTAGTTCGCCACTTTCGTTTTGGATTTGAACGAGCGTTAGGTCGGTCGTGCCACCCCCGACATCGCATACCAGCAGGACATCGTCTTGCTTGAGTGACTTGCGCCAATCTCGACCATGAGCGTGAATCCAATTGTAAAGCGCGGCCTGAGGCTCTTCCAAAAAGACAAAATCACTTGGAAATCCGGCTGCTATGGCCGCTTGTTTGGTGAGTTCTCTCGCAACCAGATCAAACGAAGCAGGGACAGTCAGCACGACGCGCTGTTCTGCGAATGGAGCGTTTGGAAACTCGGCATGCCATGCGTCGATCAGGTGGGTCAAGTAAGCGGTTGTTGCATCGATTGGAGAAACCAGCGTTACCTCTGCGTCCGATTCCCAAGGCAGGATGGGAGATTGCCTGTCGACCCTTTTGTTGCACAACCAGCTCTTGGCCGCTGCGACCACACGATCAGGCTGTTCGCTCGCGATGCGACGCGCGTACTCGCCGACAACACCAAACGCATTGCGAATCGCAGGCACTTGCAATGCTGGATCGGTTGCGTCGGGAGCCAGGTACAAAAAGGAAGGCAACGACAATCGCTTTTCCACGGCACCCGGTGCTACCAACTGAGGAATCGGTAGCACGGCGATGAGTGGTTCCGCTTCGTTAATAGGTGCGAACGCCAAAACCGAATTGGTGGTTCCGAGGTCGATACCGATACAAAATTCTGCAGGCATAAAATGGTCGTTGTGATCAAGAGACGGATGGGAGATTCTTACTGATTAGCTGCCAAGCCGCTTTTTCTCGCAAGCCCGCAGTCTTTTCAATGATAGTTTTATGCATTAACAGCTCCGCCTGATGCGAGGCTAAATCGAGCATATGTGACCTGCTTGCCAGAACGGCCAATTCCAACAAGCTATGGCGGGCTCGGTTCCAGCCCCAGAACGGACGCTGCTCCAATGTCCCGATGAGTCGGCAGTCAGCCACCGCTCGGGGCTCTGAGGTATTCCAACGTTCGATCTTCAGTGCGAATACGCGGCATGTGCTTTGCAATACCCAGCCCCATTCAGGAACCAAGGCAGCATCGACCATCCCTGCGAGCATTTCTTTTGGAACGGTCTCGTTCGGAATTTGATCCAACGCGTGGGTATCACTACAAAGTCCCAACACGGCAGCGACCATCAGCAGCGCGTCGTCGGTTACGTGAAACACGGCGCGTTGCGTGGCGTACAAATTTGCAAACGTCGTGGAGGACTGATACGGCTTGAGCGTCCATTCGGATAGCGAATCGTTTACGTGAGGCCCGATCGGCGCGACATGCATAGACCCATCGGGATTCTCTGTCGTGATGATGCCTTCGATCACCATAGTTCACACCCTTTACGGGCATTAAGCACTGGAACCATAGATTCGCGTTGCTATCGACCTTCGCGAAGACGCTCGCCCAAGAAGTTGTCGAGCTCGGCGATGGCAAAAATCTTGTTAACCGTCGTGTCGATATCGTATTCTACGCGTCGGTATTCGATTCGGTTCCCCTCCAAGATCAAATAGCAACTCCGCCAGTCACCGTCTCTTGGTTGGCCAACACTACCGACATTGATCATCGCCTTGTCGTCCGGCAACTCCATCTTGTAATTGATTTCGTCGGGACGGGCGAATTGCATATTCGTGGAGAATACTCCCGGTGCGTGCGTGTGGCCTTGAAAGGTATATCCTTGGACCATGGAAAAGAGCTTTTCCATCTTGCGGCGATTGAATACATCCTCTGGAAATACGTATTCGTTGAGCGGGTTTCGCACCGATCCATGCACGAACAGAATGTTCCCCTCTGTGATCATTCTGGGGAGTTTGGCCAAGTACTCCAGTCGACGCAGTGCAGCGTTGGGGTCGTTGGCGGATTCAAGCTGTTTTCGTGTCCAGAAAATCGCTTGTTCGGCTGCGCTGCTGAATCCCTCGGGATCGATCAAGGCTCCGTAGTCGTGGTTTCCTAAAACGCATGCATCGAGCGTCGTCACAATGTCGAGGCATTCGCAAGGGTTAGGACCGTATCCTACGACGTCCCCTAAACATACGACACGATCGCACCCCTGAGACTTGATGTCCTGGAGCACCGACTGCAACGCTTCTAAATTTCCATGAATGTCGCTGACAATCGCAGTTCGCACGAAACACTCTTCTTTTATTCTTTACGACAAAAAATCAACGATCAACGCCCGGTGCGCAATCGATCGCCAAGCATGTTATCCAATTCTGAGACCGCATAGATCTTTTTGCATGTCACCTCAAAATCATACTCGACCCGACGAAAGTATAGCTTCTTTGCGTCGTGATCGAGAATGGTATAGCATGCACGATTGTCTTCATCGCGAGGCTGGCCGACGCTGCCCACATTGACCATCAGCTTCTCTTTGCCCAGCCCGAACACACCATCGCATTGCGAAGGCTTGATAAACTCCAGGTCAGGCGTAAAAACGCCGGGCATGTGCGTGTGACCTTGGAAACAGTACTGGGTAACGCGAGTGAAGATACTCTCCATCTTGTTTTTGTCGTAGATCGTTTCCGGGAAAACGTACTCGTTCGTGGGGTCTCGCGGCGATCCATGCACAAACATGAATTTGTCTTGATGATGCAATTTGGGCAGCTCACTCAAGAAATCCCAACGTTTGTTCACCACCGACATCGGACCAGCATCCAATTTGTCGCGTGTCCAATAGATGGCTCTCAAGGCCACGGGATTGAATCCTTCAGGATCAAACAGCGCCGCTTGATCGTGATTTCCCATGATGGTTAGCGATGTCTTTTTCATCACTAAGTCTAAACACTCACATGGGTTAGGCCCGTACCCAACAATGTCTCCCAAGCAGAGGACCTGATCGATGTTTTGGCTCGCGATATCCGCTAACACAGCTTGGAGCGCCTCCAAATTGCCGTGGATATCACTTATCAGTGCTTGCCTCACTACCGACTCCTCAACAGGTCTTGCAACGATGTCGCCTCAAAATAGCGAACTTCTGGTAAAATCTTGCGAAAGTATACCCTCCAAATTCTAATGCACAGCCAGAAAACTGGGCAGCCCACAATCCTTCTCGGCTGTTTTCTGTCCCTATCAGCCTCGCAAGCTCGACTAAGTTGCCCATCCGCTATCATTAGAGCGCCGGACGCGGGTTTCCGATGTGGTTCCCTGGACCTCAAAAGAGATAAGACTCTACCCCAGCGGTCGGCCGGACCGAATCTCCTCGGTATTCTCACTCACCACGTAGACTTATTATTAGCTAAACTTTATGAGCAAGGTTGCACAGAACGATTCCGTCAAGCCGGTTGCATGGGTTACCGGCAGTGGTGCTGCGCGTGTCGGCAGGACTATCGCGTTGCATTTCGCTGCAAAAGGGTACCGCATCGTTCTCCATGCCAACAAGTCGATCGACGCCGCGGAAGCTTGCGCTGATGAGCTGAGGGGTTCTGGGACGGACGTAATGGTGGTGCAAGGTGCGGTGGAGTCGAGCGATTTCGCCCAGGATGCAGTCAGGTCCATTGTCCGAGAGTTTGGTCGGCTCGACGTGCTCGTTAACTCGGCAGCGATTTGGGATTGGAAGTCGTTTGAACAAACGACAGCCGACGATGTCCAGCGTCAATTTTCCGTGAACACGCTGGGAACATTTCTCGCCAGTCAAGCGGCTGGGTTGCAAATGGTTCGGCAGCCCCAAGGTGGATCGATCGTGTTGATTGGAGACTGGGCCATCGCGCAACCCTACCCCGATTTCGCAGCCTATTTCGTCGGTAAAGGTGCCATCGAGACGATGACGCGATCGTTGGCGGTCGAACTCGCAACCCGAAATCCGAACATCCGCGTCAACGCGATTATGCCAGGTACCGTTCTGCTCGATTCCTCCGTTAACGCAGCTCGTACCCAGCAAATCATGGAGAACTCGCTGTTGAAACGGCTTGGCCGCCCCGAGGACATTGCTCAAGCAGCTTACTTTTTGGCAACCCAAGAATTCATTACGGGCCAATGTCTGTGTGTTGACGGAGGACGCAGTATCTATACGCCTCAATCGATCGATTCCAACGCCCACCCAACCTATCCATAACTGGACGCCAGTAGGGTGAGCCGCCTGTCACTCAGGTATGGTTTCGGTTTATATTCTGGCCGGGGCACAAGATGTTGGCTGGAATTCGGCGGACTTGGGAGACAGGCAATGCAAAATCAACGCAAATTCCACGCCGAAGGCGACTACCTCATTATTTACGAAGACGACCCTCCTCCGTCTTCTCCAAGACACCAACGGAAATGGAAGTGGCGTCCTCGATTCCGACTCTTCCGACATGCAAACACGGCTGTCGCATTGACCGTTGCGTTAGTAGCTGTATGCGCAATAGCTCAACGTTTGCTTAGTTCGGGCGTGTTGTATTGGGAACAAGGGCTGTTAGCTATTTTGACCCTTGTTCTTTGCTGCCTGGCCTTCTACTTGATATCTCGCCGCCAACCCTTGGCGAGGCAATTGGGGGTATGCGCTCACGGCGCAGCCATCCTAACGGCAATTGCATTGTTCGGTGCAACGACTAGTTCCAATGCAATCCAGTGGATGGCTATTAGGACTCTTCGAGCCAGTGGATCGCAAGTTCTCGAGTATTCACCGGAGCAATTGATTCCGGCAATTATCGGTAAAGACCTTGGGAAGTATTTTTCTCGTTGCTTCTTTGTCGACGTGTTGATCAAAAACAAAACGATACCCAAGGGGGTGTTGGAAGAACTGAATTGCGAAGCCCGCATCAAGCTTGCGCCGGACATCTCTACGGAAAATCGCCGTCAGTTCATGAGCGAGTTTTCCCAAGCAGTTCAAAAGGGGCTGCCGTTTCAATTGGACGTTATGTACCTCGATGAGATTCCACAGGATGACTTGGCTTTATTGGAAAGCAATGGATATCGCATGCAGGTCATCGAATGCCGATCTCCTTTGACAGACGTGCAAGCGAAGTATTTGCAATCGCCCAACCTAGGGCCGGGGCGTATCGTTACGCTCAACTCCTTTACCCCAAGCGACTTTGCAAAATTGAATCTCCGATCCGCCGATTCGAAAGGATCCTTGCTATTCGTTCTGAACGATTGTCAATTGACGCCCGAATGCGTCAATCGAATCGCGTGGTTAGCAGCGAATGTCGCCATTGTCGAAAACGCCGAACACAAATCGTCGCTGACTGCGGAAGTCTTGGATACCATGGTGCAGATGCAGTTGCCTGTGTATCGAATCGACACTGGCGAATTGGATGAGCATCTTGCCGCTCGCATTGCTATGCTTCGTTCCATCGGTACACTCAGCGCGCGAACTCTCGATAGCGATTGCGTTAATGCACTTGCTAGCTCAACACTGCGATGGGTCCAATTGGTAGAGTTAACGCCGTCGGCAATCCAAGCGATGGTTCGAAATAAAGTTTCATGGATGATTACAGCGGAAAAGACCAACGCTGAATTCGAGGAATTGCGAGAATTGATCCAACTCCCCAGTATCCAGCACTTCCAGCTAAGAGATGAATCGCAATTCTCAGAACTGGAACGAGTTCAACTAGATAAGTAAACCATCCGCCCATCACTCTGGGGCTTGTTGCTCCCATCGCAACCCGACGCGTGTTAAGAATTTTCACCACAGAGACACCGAGACACAGAGTATTCAAGAATTCATTTTTGGATCAAAACTCTTCTCCGCGACTCCGCGTCTCCGCGTGCCCCCCCCCTTAAGCAACAGCCCCTCTGCGGATCGGTTTTAGTATGGGAATCCTTGCGAGTGCATCGCAGTAATCTCTAAATGGAATCGCCGACAGCCAATTCGGCTGCAACCTCGCATGGGTTTTTCTTTTCACGCCCTGCTGTCGATAGTCGCTTTGCGACGTCATTTGATTTTTCTGCACTTAGTGCCAGTCTAGATAAATGCTCGACAAGCTTTTCGGCGGAAACGCGACGCATGGGAAACCAAGATCCGCAACCAAGTCGCATGACACGATCCGCGTTGTCGAATTGATCGAATGCCATCGGTAATACGATTTGAGGAACGCCCGCTGCCAAGCACTGACTGGTGGTACCAATGCCTCCATGGTGAACGACTGCACCCACATGAGGCAATAGTTGGCTGAAAGGCAGATACTGGGCTGTTGCAACGTTTGCCGGCAAAGAGCTGGGCTGTTCGCTTGTATTAGGCGAGAGCAAAATTCCCGATCGATTCATCCTGCGGCATGCATCTGCAGCGGCTTGCAAGAATTTCTTGGCTTGATGATGGGCGGATCCTGGAGCAAACAAGATCGGCTTGCTGTCACCCACGATCTGTAGAACCCGTTGAAAGTCTGCGCGGACTTCCTCGGTTACCAACGTGGCGCTATCGGTCATGGGGAAGTCGACGTAGCGCACTTGAGACGGTTTCTCTTCATGCAATTGGACCCCTTCATGAATATTCTCATACCATTGCGGGAACATGGCGAGGACAGCATCGGGGGACATCCACCACTTTTGCATGATGCGAGATACAGCCGCGAGTCCTTTGTTCTTTCGGAGAGCATTGATATGCGGCAGAGCCATGGAGTCCACCCAGCGGTCGGCACACCAAAACGCCGCCCGAAGCATCCATCGCGGCAGTTTGGTTTCGAGCCCAGTGCCGCTCAATTGGGGCGGGTGGGTCACAGAACGAAAAGTCGCAGGCGCCAAAACCACCGAGACGAGTCGCGTGCTCGGATGCCGATCGCGAAACACACGGCTAGAAAAATCTAAAAAATGGGACACCATCAGTGTCTTGCCCGGAACGCAATTTTGCTCGAGCCAATCGTAATGGCGAACGAGTGACAGTCGCAGCGCTTTATCGAAAAGCAACTTGGGACCACGGCGAGGATGCCACAGATTGGGATCATGGCAAAGCTCATGAAACTCATGCTGGGTTGTCAGGGGCTTCGTTTGAAGTCCCGCACGCTCGGCTAATGGGAGATATGGCTCTGCGGCCAAAAAGAGTACGTTTCTTCCCTGCGCTTGGAGTTGCTGCGCGATACCTAGTAAAGGATTCACGTCGCCGAGACTGCCGGGAGCGGTAACTATCGTGTCATGCATGACGACCAAAGTACCAGTTCTAGACCAAGTGTACCAGCAGCGAGCGGCTCGTTTTCAATAGTAGCAGGCATTTTCCAAATGCCGTCCGCCAGTGCTGCTAGCAACGTTCTGCGATTCTAGCAACGCCCAAGATTGTTGCAGGTTTGGCTACGGCACATGGAATGTGCCTGCTACTTTTTATTCGACAACCAATCTATCGACTACTCGTGACCGTTGGCTGTGCTCCACCACAAGTCGTGCGGTTCGCCTTCTAGCGGAAGTTCGATTTGGTCTACTTCAGTCCAAATGCGTTGCGTCCTCTGCGCGGCAGGCTCTTCGTCGTAGTCGTACCATAGATGATCGATACCGATAATCTCCTCTTCGATCCGCTGGACCGGGTCAGGCAATGGCTGTCGCTTTGGTTTGAGAGTGACAGGCGGTGGTGGTTCGACGATCTCTTGCATGGCGACCGGCATCAAAGGGGGCGCTGGGATTTCGATCGCTGGAGGAGGTGGCAACGCGACGGGAAGCTCGGGCACTACAATAGGCTTTTCCAAGACGACCGGCGTTTCCAAAATGATGGTTGGTTGTCGACGAACCGGCAGCTCGATTGGAGTATCGTGAGGCTGATACACTTTCGCTTCGCCGCTTTGTCCTTGCATGGGCAACACACGGACTTGCACGTTGATGTTGTGAAACATCCGCATGATGTGTTCATGGCAAGTGAACATAACAACTTGATGGCCAAGCGAAGCAAAGTCGCGAAGTACCTTGGCTGCGTTGTTGGCTCGGATGGAGTCGAAGTTTACCAAAACGTCGTCCAGCACCAATGGCAGCGTTACACCTCGTCGCGAATACGCTGCAGCAAGCGACAATCGCAAGGCGATGAAGACGGCTTCGCGCGTTCCGCGGCTCAAAACCTCAAGCGGTAGGCTTTGGTTCTTGTCGTTGTCGATACGGAGAGCATTCTTTCCAAGCGGGGTCCAGACACGCACGTATTTGCCGTCGGTCAATTGATTCAAGAACGCGGACGCTTCCCTGAGTGTTTCCGGTTGTCGCTCTGTTTCGTAGACTTCGCATACCTTCTCCAGCATGCAAGTCGTCGCGCCGAGTGTTCTCCAGTGCTCAGCACATGCCGTTAGTTGCTTTTCAAGGCATGCAAGTTCCAGTTTGGCTTCAGCGAGACGCCGGTCGGCGGCCAAGGTTTTCATCTCTTGCGAGGTTTCACCTTGGCGCTGTAGCAATTGGGATACGCGATCTTCCGCTTGATGGATTCGTTGGCCAAGTGTTTCCCAACGCTTCTCGAGTTCGCCCGAGGGAGAGCTTTCGAGCAGACGGGCAACGGACTCATACGGTACGTGACCACCGATGATCGAGCTGATGCGATTATCAAGCTCCGATATCTCTTGTTGCAGTTTTAAGAACTGATGCTTGATCGAAAGCTGTTCTTCGAGCTGCTCTTGATTCTCAACCCCTAGGTCAGCCAAATGGGTTTGGCGGGCCCGGATCCATCGATCCATGAGTCGTTGCATGCTCTTCTGTTTTCTCGCGAGCTCCTCGTCTTGCAGCCGAAGCTGTTTGCGTTGGGTAATGTACTGTTGGTGCTGAGCAAGTGTGTTGGAGAGTTCTTGCAATTTCAGCAGCGGGCCATCGTGCGTCGTCTCGCTCGACTGCGATGCAGCGGATGCTGCCCGTAGAGCGATTCCTTCGCTGGCGCTACGGCTGATGCTATTTTGATCGTCTCGAGAGCGTTGATCGCGGCGGTCGCGACGATCCCGATCCGAATGCTTGTTCGAATTCGAGGACACCTCGCGAGTTTGCTCGACCCGTTCCATGATCGATCGGGCGGCCGGATCCTTGGCGTCATTATTCGCATCATCGATGGCAACCTTGAGCTGCATCGACAACGCTTCTATCCGTTGTAAGGCCGTTGAGAGCTCAAGCTTGCGGGAGTCCAATTCGTCCTGCTGTGTTTTGAGCCGACGACGCGTTTGGACCAACGACTCGTAGCCTTCTGCCAAGATGCGAATGCTCTTGGGAGACAAAGAATCGGCAAGTCCGATTTGCGTCAGCGTCTTCTTCCATTGGCTTCGGGCCGTTTTCAGTCCTGCGGCCGCTTCTAAGCCATGCTGCTTCGCCGTTTGGTAGCGTTGCTTCGCCGCTTGTAAATTGTGGTAGACGGGCAAGTAGCTTTCGCATTGGGCTACATCATGTTCTGCTTCGCGAACGCGTTGTTCGAGCGAACCTGGGTGTTCTGGTAGCAACTTGAGCAATTCGTCACGCTCTGCTTCGGTCTTTCGCAGTTGCACATTGACGGCATCGAGTTGCGAATCGCAATCTTTGAGATCGACGCGAGAGCCTTGCTCAAGGCGTTTCCAGTAATAATAAGTCCCGATGAGAACCGCGATGCCTAACAAGAACATCAGCAGGCCCGTGTTTTGTTCTGGCATCGTCAATGCGGCATTGCCAACACCGCGTACACCGGTGCGGGCTGCGCGAGGAGCATTGCCCGTCCACTGCCAACCAAAGAACTGCCCGAGCCCCATCACCAGCATGATGCTGCCCAAGATAAACGGTGGGGCCAAGCGAATCACATGATCGACCGGCAATCCTTCTTCGCTTTCCAAGCCAACCGCGTCGGTTTCAATCTCTCGTTTATGTTTGACGAGTTTATCGATGCGCTCTTCGAGGTTCTGGCTCTTTCGCAGCGAGAGTAGGAGTTCGTTGCAGCTCTTATGGGCTTTCTGCAAATCCTTTTCATTGTGTGCCGTCAGGAACCCTTGGATTTCGCTGGCAAGCCGTTCGCCCTCTTTGCGATCGTTCTGCCCTTGTTCTTTTGCTTGTTTGAGCCGAACTTGATGGATGCGCACATCGCGAGCTGGACCTGCCAATTGGCTGATGGCTTGTCGCGACAAGTCCGGAAGGTTTGCCAGTCGCTTATCGTTTAGTAAAGCGGTTTGGTCGCCTTCGCTCAGTCCTAATCTCTTGGCATCTTCGAGCAACTGTTCTTGAGTCTGTTGCAAGTCGGATTCGAGGCGTTGGATTTGCTTTTGCAACGCAGAGATCCAAGGGCCTTGTTCACCAGCGGCTTCGATTTTACCTGCAAGCGACAGAATACCTTTGCTGACAGGCATATCTGTTGCGCGGCGGCGAATCTGTTTACGTTCGTCCTTGACGGAAGCGATTTGGCGACGCTTGTCTTCGATCTGCTCTTGAATCTCATGCAGCTTTTCGACTGCGTTTTCAGGCAGGTCCACGCGAGCGTGCAATGCCTTGAGTCGACCGCGGGTTGCTTCTCGCAACATCCACGGATCACGCACTTGCAAGGAAGTCTCAACCGCTTTGGCTTCGAGTTCCCATTGACCGACACGTTGCTTGAGTTCCTCGATTTCGTTTTGTTGATTCTTGCGATGGGCGGCGAGTTCACCCCAACGCCGACCTCGTACTGTTTGCTGTTCTAACTCGTCACGCAATTTTTCGCGTTTGGCCAGCATGGCAGCCATTTGGCCGGCTTCTGTCGATGTCGTAACGATTTGGCTACGCGCGGACTTCAGCTGTCGCATGACGTCGACGAGAGATACGCGGTCTAGTCCACTGGACAATTTGTACAATTCGTCTGCCGCAGCTGTATCGTCG
>CAIXME010000878.1 GCA_903920425.1 uncultured Pirellula sp.
CCGGAGTGACCTGATTCATGGAGTTTAGCAGCAATGTTTTTTGACTCAACCCACCAGACGAACAGTTCGTCGTCTTTACGTTTAGCCAACATTAGGTACCTGCAATAATGCTTTTCATCAGCAACAATGTCGACATCCACTATTGCGTAGCTAGAATCCTTGTCAAATTCGGTTGCGCGAAGAGTAATCGCAAAATCAACCAGCGCTTTGCATTCAAGCTTGTAGACACCATCCGCATTCATCGAAATAGTGAAATCCTCGTTGATGTCGATGTTCGGGGTATTCTGAGTCGGCACCGCCCGCCAAGTACCAATGAAACCGAAATCCGTTTTCACTGGTTCAACAACTACGCGTTCTTGAGGATAAATCGAACTGCTTGAACGGCATCCGTCAGCAGAAACGGCAATCATTGCAACTGTTGCCGCGATAGCGAGATAGTACACGATTGACTCCTTTCAAATAACGACACCATTCAGCTAGTGGCGGCGAGTAAAGTTTCTAAAAATCCAGGCGGACGATCCGCCACTTAGCTGCAATGGATTGTTATCGCATTTCAACTTTCCGATGATATACCATGAGGTTCAGTTGGAATACCGGTTGATCGAAGAAAACCTACGACTACCGAACCGCCAACGACAATAACAATCAAAATCACAGAAGGAATTCGTGTCGCTTCCGAAAATGGCCATTCAGTAGTTGTCAGTATCCGTGCGCCACTCGCGTAAAGAATTGGGAAAACAATCCCAGCCAAAATCATTGCGACGAGAAGCCGATGCCGATGTAGAAACCTTCGATCACTTGCATGTGCGATATTGACCACGTTAAGCATCGCCAAAGACGCGAGCACCATGGACTGAGGACCTCCCAACACCTGCGTTAATGCGAGCCCGACCATCGAGACAACGATGCCAACGTAACCTACCGAGATCTGTTGCGACTGTGTCATTGTGTCAAGGGACGCTTATGATTGCGATAACGCCCGCATTGACCGAGTGCGAGCAGAAAATGTACCATGTCAGAGCGCGACGATCGAGCACTTCGGTCCAATGCTTTGTTCGTCCTTACTTGTATTGTTGGATTAGTCATCTGAGATCGAAGCTAGCAATTGCAATCCTCACCACGAGTGTGTCGAAGTATACCAAATAACGAAGCAGACGTAAGGAAATCCAATTGTCAGCAGGCAAACTAGTGACGACATCCAGAAGTGAATCATTCCATCTAAGGAACGATTTTCCGGCAGCAAAAGCTTGCCATCGCCGTTCTTACCAAATATCGATGCGTAGATTGAAAAGACAAAAATGCCCGTAAGCACGACGACTAAAAGTACGGTCAGAACGAATGGGAATAAGAAGACCGACGGGAAGGGATACAGAACGAGCATGGAAAGATGGACTGTCGAAATGAGGCCCGAAACAATCAGGATCGGTTTCCAGTCAAGTTTACGCATCGGTTGCGTTTACCTCCGGTCTCAGAAAGACGAACGCTTAAAATCACCCGGTTGCCGCCAAGAGATTTTGATTTCAGGAAACGCCCGATCGGCAACTCGGGTGCATTTTTTTGTTCTGTCCGCTTTTTGGTGTTGTGCCCCCAAGATCC
>CAIXME010000879.1 GCA_903920425.1 uncultured Pirellula sp.
ATGTCCCACATCCAGGTTCGTCATGGCGATCGGTATATGATCAACCCTCGCGAAGTCATCCATCGCGTTTTTGTAAGCGATGTCTGAAGGTCCTCCCATTACATAAAGAACGGGACCGTGCAGTTTTTTTAGATCCTCTTTGGTCAAGGAAGGCATTGCGGGCATCGTTGAGGGAGTCGGGAGGACTCCACTGTTGCAAACGACTGTTGTTTTGATTCGAGGATCGAACGAGATTTCGATCGCCTGCAAACCACCGCACGACATTCCCATTGCGGCTACCATCGAGGTATTCACTTTTCCAAATAAAT
Organism: uncultured Pirellula sp.; assembly: GCA_903920425.1. Classification (GTDB taxonomy): domain Bacteria; phylum Planctomycetota; class Planctomycetia; order Pirellulales; family Pirellulaceae; genus JBKCUI01. The sequence continues at coordinate 309 of CAIXME010000879.1, forward strand.
TACTCGCTTGCCGTGCATTCTCAGCAGTGATCCAATCCAGTGCCGCCAACAGTTGGGATGACTGAGTCCGCTTACGTGACGATTCATCGCGGTTTTCTATTTGATCAAGCAACCCTATTCCTAGAATGACATATCCATGGGATGCAATCTCGTTGAGAAAGTTCTTGTGCTCTTCTGTCGAATTGGCGCATGCCCCGTTGCCCCATAGCAAAACCGGAAGTTTGTTTTCGTTTCCGAATGGGGACAAATCGCTAGGGCGATAAATGGTCATGCCAGCGAGTGACGAATCTTCGGTAACGATTGCAGGGTGAGGCCCTTGTCCTCCGTTCTCAATGATGATCGACTTGGAAGTGTTGTTGGGCTCCGGTTGAACCTTTGCTTTCGATTCGTCAACGATCGAGACGTATGCTGGTTTCGGGTTGTTCTGCGCATCGAAGAGCAGTGGGTGTTGTCCTCTTCGCCACGTGCGACGATCATTGAGTCCCCAGAAGGTAACGCGTTCGATCACCTTTTCGTACTTGTTGAAGATTGCGAACAGCTTTGCATAGGCTTCGGCTTGTTCATTGAGGTCCTTTTCTGTAATGGGTTGGTTGGTCGTACGGTTTGGCCCGAATTGTCCACCGGACTCACCGCGAATGGTGACATCCAATTCCGTAATGCTAACCTTTAGACCCAGCGAGGCGTAATCGGCAATCGCCTTGTCGATATCTTCGTAAGGAACTTGGCCGGTTCTCCAGTGCCCTTGTATCCCGACAGCGTGTACTGGGGCACCTTCGGCAATGAGCCGCTTTAAAAGCACCATAGAGCTATCGTGCTTTGGACCCGACTCAATGTTGTAGTCGTTGTAATAGAGGACCGCGTTTGGGTCCGCTTGATGGGCGTATTGAAAGGCAAGTGTCAAAAACTCTGGCCCCATCGATTGCAACCATTTGGAGTTGCGAAGGTTTTCTGTTTTGCCGGTTTCGGCATTACCTCCATCCGCGATAGCTTCGTTGACGACATCCCAGCTTTGCAGTTTCCCTTTGTAGCGATTTACGACGGTTTCGATGTGCTCTTGGAATCGCTTTGCAACAACTTCTTTGTCGCCTTCGAAGAACCAATTCGGAGTCTGTGCGTGCCAGACCAACGTATGACCGTGGATGGTCATGCCATTCTTTTGAGCCCAATCGCACAAAGCATCGGATCGTTCGAATTGCCAATTCCCTTCGCTCGGATGAATCCTCTCTGGCTTCATACAGTTCTCGGGCGTGATTGCCCCGAAATGTTTCGAGGCGAGTTGCAGCTCTATTTCCGAATATCCGTTGGGCAAGTCGCCAGCCATGCCAATATGGAAGGCATCATGAAATGCTTCTTTGATGGTACGGTCAATTTTCACTTGAACAATCGGTGCTGAGCTCACTTCTTGAGCGGGGCTCGGCACTTGTCGCGTGGCGATCGTTTCCTGAACGCCACGGTTCGCAAAAGAACGAGCGATTGTCAGGTTCTTGCCGGCTACCGTACCGGTGTAGTCGATGCGCATTTCCCGGTCACCGAATTTTCGAAGCTCGGAGAATGAGATCGAAGTTTCGTTCAGCTTCACTTCGCTAAATGTCACGTCGCGTTGTTGGTCGGCAGACTCTACCGAGGCTTTGGCGACTGGTTGTCCATCGACCGTCGTAAAATGAAAGTGGTATGTCTGCAGGCCCATCGGTGTGTCATATTGACTGTGCCAAGTTCCTAAGAGCTTTTCGTCCGACTGGAACAATAGGGGTGCAAATTCTTTTAGAGAGCGACGCCATGTTTGCCATTCATGCGCCGTTTCCGGCGAAAGGTAGTACTGG
>CAIXME010000880.1 GCA_903920425.1 uncultured Pirellula sp.
AAGGGTTCGGCTGCGTTCGCTGTCCGCCATCGCGGTCGCGTTTACAACTGTGTTTCGGAAAAGGCTCGGCAAACTCTCTTAGCCGACCCCGACCGGTTCACTCCATGCTTGAGTGGGTTCGACTTGGTGCATTTCTGCAAGACAGGAACACTGATCGATGGAGAGGTTACCTTTGGCAGAATCCAATCTCAAACCGACCGGGTCTTCCTGTTCGCAAACGAAGCCAATTGCAAGGAGTTCGAACGAGACAGCGAGTACTATGCTCGCTTGCTCGAAAATGCGACACGAGAACGCGTTGCTAGAGGAAACAATGAAACACAATTACGATAGTAGCCACATGTACAGAAACGCACCGATGATGCACACCAATCATTGCGTTAGCTCTGCTAGTATCGCACGCACCACTACGCGACGCTGGATTGCCAGAGCATTGATCTCGTCCACCATCTTCGCGTCAGCCCTGTTCACTAGCTTGGCAAGCCAATCACCGCTTGCAATAGCTCAAGGATTCGAGGCTGGAACGGAATCATTGGAAGACACTCGCGTTCATTGGCCGCGGCTCGATTTCGTTATCCCATTCAACGTGGATGTAACAGGGCAAGCCCCCCGTGAGATTCAGCTTGAGTACTCAGAAGATGGCGGCACAAGCTGGAATCTCTATTCGCGTAGCGACGTCCGCTCCAAGCAGTTTCAATTCGAAGCTCCTCAAGAAGGTGAATACCAGTTTCGCTTGAAGACACTCGATAGTCGAGGTCGAAGTTTTGACAATCCAGGCGAACCACTGGTGGTCGTCGTGGATACCACCAAACCCACAGCCGAGTTGATCCTCGACATCGATCCTCGCGGCATGATGCATGCCGAGTTCAATATCCGCGATGCGGCATTGGATCCAGCCTCCGTCCAATTATCCTATCACACCGAATCCATCACGCAGTCTCGCGAAATACCATTCGAACTGCTCCGTGGACAAAGGCCTGGCCAGTGGATCGGCACGGGCGCTTGGAATATCCCCGAAAGCACCAAGCTACTCTCTGTCCGGTTGACTGCCCGCGACAAAGCAGGGAACGCAGTGGAAGTCACGAGACTCCCTCAGTTGCCTAGATCGGCAGCCGTCAGCACGGGATTGCAATTGGCTAGCGGGAAACGAGGGGACGCCCGTGAACCTCGCTTTGCCAGCGCCAACCCGAATGCACCGATTGGCTCTGGTTTGGCACAACACGATCAACCAGACGCTTTACCGAAAGTACAAGTGTTGAATGGGCCTGGTGCAAAGCCACCATCGGGTATGGACGCCAAACTGACCAATCAACTGGTCGAGCGTCAGCAAGAAATGATCAAACAACTGATCGATCAACAGGAATCGTCAAATCAGTTGCTCGCCATGGAACGACAAAATCGCATTGTCAATGAAATCCGCGCGAACGATCCAAACAAGGGAATAAGCTCCATCTCGCCTGAGGCGTTCAACACCAAACGCTCTACAGCTGACCGGTCCGGAGTGGAATTAAGTGGACAACCCACAGGAATGGCGGACTCCCGTTCCAATCGCATTCCCATGCGAGAAATGACCGATCAAGAAGTAGAACAAGCCACTGCGCCGAACCCGATTAGCTTTGCATCCAAAAGAGGCGAACAATCCCTTCTTTCCAAGGAATCAGCAGAGTTACTGGGGGCAGGAGATCCCCCGCCCGCAGATATGCAAGTCTCGCCAACACGCATTCCCGGCCAGACGACGTTCCAGCGCGACATCAAGCCACTCTACAGCAATAGCAAGATGTTCAGCTTGGACTACAACATCGAAAACGACATGGATACCGCCGTTTCTGCCGTGGAACTTTGGGGAACGACCGACCAAGGTCAAACATGGGAACTCTGGGGACAAGATCCAGACCGCACAACTCCTTTCGACATCCAAGTCGAGACCGAAGGCCTCTTTGGCTTTCGCATGATCATCGTCGGTTCCAACGGCCTCGCATCGAATCGCCCAAGAAACGGTGACAACGCAGACGCATGGATCTTGGTCGATACACAAGTGCCCCAGGCTCGATTGGTCAGCGCTCTTTACGGAAAAGGTAGCGAAGCTGGCTCTATGGTCATCGAGTACAAAGCGACAGATGACTACTTTTCGGATCGCCCAATCGGGTTGGCTTACTCGGAATCTCCAGACGGACCTTGGACCAACATCGCCACCGGTGTTCGCAACAACGGTCGCTACGTCTGGCCCGCCGATCCAACCTTGCCACCAACCATCTATCTGCGAATCGAAGCTCACGATGCAGCGGGCAATCTAGCGACGCATCGCTTGGAGTTCCCAATCGATGTGCAAGGACTCGCCCCACGCGGCAGAATCCAAGGGTTTCGCCCCATCAAGTAGCGTCTGCGCTCGCGCGTCGGCCCCCCTTTGTGTATAGTCGTGGATAGTTTGGAGCCTCTCCCATTTTGGCTCGAAGTCGATTCACCTAGCAATGGCATGGTACTTGATGAACCAAATGAAAACCCAAAGCGCTGCGCCGCCAACTGGCTTGAGTCTTCTCAAAGACTTGAACGCTGGACTCGTAGTATTCCTTGTCGCTCTCCCTCTCTGTTTAGGTGTTGCTCTAGCCTCCAATGCACCCCTATTCTCGGGGCTTCTGGCAGGGATCGTGGGTGGTATCGTCGTCGGTGCCCTCAGCGGTTCGCAATCTAGCGTTTCCGGCCCAGCTGCGGGCCTAACCGCGATCGTCGCAGCTCAAATCACTTCGCTCAAGGCCTTCGAGACGTTCTTGTTGGCGCTCGTATTGGCGGGTGTGATTCAAATAGTATTGGGTAGCATTCGAGCAGGCGCCGTCTCTGCGTTCTTTCCCTCAAGTGTGATCAAGGGATTGCTTGCCGCTATTGGGGTCATCCTGATCCTGAAACAGATCCCGCATATACTCGGTCACGACTCCGACCCCGAAGGGGAAATGAGCTTTGAGCAGCCAGATCACGAAAATACCTTCACGGAATTATCGCGACTCTTTTTTGGCGAAGTTCATCAAGGAGCACTGGTCATCGGGCTAGTATCCATTGCCATTCTTGTTTTATGGGATCGCAATAAGAAACTCAAAAAGAGTCCGATTCCATCTGCGCTGGTCGTTGTAGTCCTTGGTGTTTTGATGTCGGAAGTGATGCGACGCATGGGTGGCGCGTGGACGATAGAATCGTCTCACTTGGTCGAAGTGCCGGTAGCAGACAAGTGGCAGGACTTGATCGGCTTTCTTCGCTTTCCCGACTGGAGCCAAATTCAAAACCCAGCCGTGTATACCGCGGCATTGACTATCGCCGCCGTGGCTTCTTTGGAAACGTTGTTGAACTTAGAAGCAATTGACAAGATCGACCCTCAGCAACGCGTATCTCCGCCTAATCGTGAATTGATCGCGCAAGGGATCGGGAATATGGCCTGCGGTCTCATCGGTGGTATACCGATTACCTCGGTCATTGTTCGCAGTTCGGTCAACATCAACGCTGGTGGTAGAACCAAGTTATCTACCGTGTTCCATGGCTTTCTTCTCGTGTTTTGCGTTGCCTTGCTTCCAACCTACTTGAATTACATTCCGCTCTCTTGTCTAGCTGCCATCCTCTTCGTTACGGGTTTTAAATTGGCAAGTCCCAAGCTGATCATGCAAATGTATCGCGAGGGGCTACCGCAATGGTTCCCATTTGTGGCAACACTGGTCGCCATCGTCTTTACCGATCTGATCGTCGGTGTGGTTATCGGACTCGGGATCAGCGTCGCCTTTATCCTTCGCAGCAACATGCGTCGCCCCATCAATCAAGTGGTCGAGAAACACATCTCGGGCGAAGTCATGCACCTGAAGCTTGCAAATCAAGTGAGTTTCCTCAATCGCGCTGTGCTGGATGATGCGTTAAACCAGGCAAAGCCAGGATCGGATATCCTCCTCGATGCAGAATCAACCGACTACATCGACCCGGACGTGCTGAGCCTGATTCGAGATTACATCTACCACGTTGCACCTATCCGAGGAATTCGCGTCAGCACCCGAGGTTTCGAGAGGCAATTTGGTATTCCAGACAAGACCCAGTACGCGGAATACACAACGCGCCAACTGCAACAGAAACTCAATCCGAGTGAGGTACTGGAAATACTGCGAGAAGGCAATCAACGGTTTCGTTCCGGCAATCGGCTAACACGAGATTGGAGCCGTCAAATGATCGGCACCGCCGTTGGCCAAAATCCATTGGCTGTTGTTATCAGTTGTATCGACTCGAGATCCCCAGCCGAGATCATCTTCGATCTCGGATTGGGTGATATCTTTACCATCCGAATTGCCGGAAACGTAGTTCGCGCTAAAGTACTCGGCAGCATGGAGTACGGCTGTAAAGTCGCCGGTGCCAAACTGATCCTCGTCATGGGACACACCAAATGCGGCGCAGTCACGGCCTCCGTCGGCCTGACGTGCGACGGCAAAAACACAGAAACAGAGACCGGATGCGAGCATTTGGATCTCATCGTCCAAGAGATACGCCACTCCATACCGGTGAGTTCAATATCGAGATTTCGATCATTGGATGCCGTTGCACAAGAGACGTTTGTGAATGAAGTTGCTCGCGAGAACGTCCTTTACGCTGTGCAGTTGATCCCCAAGCAAAGCAGTACGATCCGGGCATTGATCGCCGAAGGCAAAGTCGCCATTGTCGGTGCTATGTATGACGTCTCGACAGGCGAGATAGAATTTCTGACAGAACACGCTATCGGACTTGAATCGGCGATAAAGGAACTTGCCTAGAGAGCAGTCGGTCGCCTATTTCTGCCGCCGAAGCGAATTTAGAAGCTGGTCTCACACATTGTCGACTTATTATTCGAATCGCTACAAATGGTTCGATCCTTGACACTTGTCTCTGACACCCCCCTCCCTACAATCACTGGGACTTGTTGAATCAATAGGCTTGCCGCCAGGCAACATAGCGATCACAACCTTAGTAGTCGGGCGGCCGTGAATCACCTTAAATAACGGTCCACGACGACTCACTTACATTTATTCGGATGACTTTACGGATGGTAGCTCGGCAATGACCGGGAGACCAGAGATCAAGTAAGCCGGCATTGCAAAACGCTTTCGCGAGCCATTTGCAATGCCGGCTTTTTTTATTGCCATCCAGCCACGCAATCAACAAAGAAAAACAAATTCATGGTCTACCAAAGCATCAATCCGTTCGACGAAAAAACGCTGAAAACATTTGAACTGGTCTCGGATGCTCAACTCGAATCGACACTTGCGATTGCGGAAGAATGCTATGCAGCGTGGCGATCGACGTCCTTTGCTCACCGAGCAAAAATTGTCAGTCGAGCCGCTGCGATTTTGCGTGAACGCATAGACGAGTTCGCTCGCTTGGCAACGATGGAAATGGGTAAACTCATCGCCGAGGCTCGCGGAGAAGTGTTGCTCAGCGCAGACATTCATGATTACTACGCAAAGAACGCGGAGTCCTTTCTTGCTCCCGAGCGTCTCTCGCCGACTTCAGGCGAAGCGGAGATCGTAAGTACACCAATTGGTGTTCTCTTCGGAGTGCAACCTTGGAATTTCCCTTATTACCAACTCGCCCGGTTTGCCGCGCCAAATCTTATGGCTGGCAACGTCATCACGGTAAAGCACTCAGGATGTGTACCGCAATGCGCCATCGCCTATGAATCGCTTTGGTTAGAAGCCGGTGCGCCCGCAGGCGTCTATAGCAATTTGATTGTGTCGCATGAGCAAGTGATCCATGTCATTGACGATCCTCGCATCAAAGGGGTCGCATTGACGGGCAGCTCGGACGCTGGCAAAAGCGTGGCCTCGAGAGCTGGACAAAACCTAAAGAAATCTACCATGGAGCTCGGCGGCAGCGATGCATTCATCGTGCTCGAAGATGCCGATCTGGACAAGGCAGTCACATGGGCGGTTTGGGCGAAAATGAACAACATGGGCCAGTGTTGCATTGCAGCCAAGCGGTTGATCGTCGTGGAAGAAATAGCGGATCGATTTCTCGAGAAATTCCAGAAGGCGATGGCAGCACTCGTCCCGGGAGATCCCATGGATGAGTCGACAACGCTTGGACCACTCTCTACCGAGTCAGCCCTCTTGCAACTGCTTGCTCAAGTGGCCGAGGCTGTGGCCGATGGTGCAACGGTGGTGATGGGTGGCTCAAGGATCGATCGACCAGGATATTTTATGCAGCCGACGATACTCACGAACATCCAACCGAACAACGCCGCTTTCCGCAAGGAGTTCTTCGGGCCGGTCGCTCTTTTCTTCCGAGTCAAAAACGAAGAAGAAGCAGTTCAGCTTGCCAACGACTCAGACTTTGGATTAGGTGGTTCGATCTTTACCAAGGACGTTGCGCGCGGGAAACGACTTGCCAATCGCATCGATACCGGAATGGTCTTCATCAACCACCCGACCTGGACCTCCGCAGAATTACCATTCGGTGGCATCAAAAACTCGGGCTACGGACGCGAACTTTCGAAGATGGGAATCCAAGAATTCGTGAATAAGAAACTGATCCGTACGACGTCCATTGATGAATCTGTTTAGTTGCAAGGCGAGCGCGAGCTAGCTGCGTTCCATGCTCGGAAGATTCACATCTTCCGCTACCAGAACGTAGCGATCCAATCATTCCCAAACGCACCAAGTACGCACCAAAACGTAGCGGAACTTGTGAAAGTTCCGGCGAACCGCCAACAACAAACGCCCATCCACCGCATTCGAATCGCCAGGCCATATCGCTCTGCAAACGGAAGATTCACATCTTCCGCTACCAAAGCGCAGCAGAACGCATTGAGAACCCATCAAGCGTTCCAGAACGCACCAAGTACGCACCAAGCCGTAGCGGAACTTGTGAAAGTTCCGGCGAACCGCCAACAACAAACGCCCATCCACCGCATTCGAATC
>CAIXME010000881.1 GCA_903920425.1 uncultured Pirellula sp.
GTGCGAAACGAATCGAATGGAAAATGAAACACGCGGAGGCCTCCTTGCCGAAAGTGTTTGAAGCTTGAGAACTCCAAACTATTCGCAGGTGAGGCCTCCGATGTCTACTTCACTTAAGTTCATCCCCAGAAAAAGCTTACGCCGATTAAGTGCCATTCAGACCTGACCCCTTTTTATGTTCCTACGATTTATTTGGTTTTTGCTTCTTCGGCTAGGAGCAGCAGCAACAGTGCCTGCTCCATTTCGGGTGGCCGGAAACCAAATGGGCCGCGACCACTTTGGTAAGTTACTTTCCCATCCGTCCCAATAACATACGCTCGTGCTGGCATGCCACTGTAGAGATTACCAACGCGGTCGTCCATGGTGTCCACCAATAGCGGCATCGAGTACTTTAATGTTGTCGCGCATCGCTTTGCAACTTCGATACGTTGCTCGATCGTCTTTGGTTGCTTGAGACGAACTCCGGAACTGGAATTCGACTCCATTTTCCAACCATCGGTCGGGTGTGCTTCGCGTACATAAACGCCAAAGAAGTTTGCTTTGTCTTTGTATCGCAGAGATATCTCATCAAAGTCAGGGTAAGTCCGGCGGAATGGACCGCAGGTAAAATTGCCGAAGATGAGAACAATGGGTTTCTTTCCGATCCAATCCTGCAAGTGAATAACCTCTTTGCCGTCTTGGGTCGTCAATTCAAAATCGGGCGCCAAATCTCCGATCGCAGGTCCCTCCTGCAGTGAACCGACCTCACTTGAAAAGAACCCCTTTAACAACCTCTCAGGCGTAGGAGCATCCCCGGACATAAAACCACCACCAGGCTTTCCAAGTTCCAGAGCCCGACGAAATTCGTCAATGCTCAAATCAGCATCATCCCCTTTGGATTTGCTGTAGAAAGCCAACAACTCATTGCGGGAAACTTTTCCATCGTGATCGTCATCGATTTTGCGAAAGATCCAATTGGCGGTCGACTGTTCTTTCATATAAGCGCTTTTCGAACTCCAATCGAAATCGGTTACCCCTAGATCGCCATCTCCGTTTCGATCCAATCGTTCGAAAAAACTAGCCTCACCTTGAAAGTCATCCTTAGACAACGTTTCGTCGACTTGGATATTGTGTTTGCTGGCAAGCCATTCCCAGGTGTACATCTGCTTGGCCTCTCCGAACCAACCTTCTCCGCTCCCCATCATCGAACCAGACAAAATGGAGATCAGCATTTTGATCGCCTCCGGTTGATCAACGGATTCGTATCGGGTCTGAAGTCTTGCGACGATGGCTTTGGCGAGTTCTTCGTTTTCCACTGCCGATAAGCACTCCTCCTCTAAACCTGGAAAGTCATCCAACGAGAAAGGAGTGCGTTTAAGATTACCCTGGTTATCCGGCGCAATTGTAGGTTCGGAGGCAGACGATTGGGTTGATTGTTGGCTATGAACCTTGGCAGGCCCCCAAAACGGGCACAGATTCAAACCAACCACAACTGCACTCGTCAAAATCAGACGCATCGAGTGTACGCAAGTTGTAAACACGGTACTAAGCCTCTCTAAGAATTCATCGATACCAACCGCTGTATCTGTTATATGCCGCGACGTACCTTTTTAGCTCAGTTATGTCAAAATAGCAACGAACGGGGATTACCGCGTTAGGCTAAACTGCTTGGTTATCAAAACGATCTGAAACATTCCAAACATAGCGAGAACGAACGATGACATTCATACGGCTCCGAGCTCTTTTCTTGTTTGCGGTGTCTATCCTGTGCGTTACAGGGCCATCGAATGGTGACGATTCCGTTTTATCACAGACCAAAGCATGGCCGCTTGCATCAGAAACGCAAACCGCTTGGGAGGCTCTACCCAATGCGGATATCGGCTCCGGTACGAAGCTACCTACCTGGGCTCGCATGCTTGCCCGGACACTGCCTCATACTACAGCGGCGTGTCTGGAATTGGAGTATTTGTATCGCACCGAGCCTTTAATCATTGCACCCAAGGTGGATGCATCCCCTTCGCGGTCTGTTGATGGACGCCAACTCGCATCCATCGCTCGATTTTCCGTCGCAACCTACCACAATTCAGCATACGGTAGAGCAATGGCCATTAGCGATCTAGGCAGAAACGATAGCTCCTCGATCGCCGCAACATTGCAGTCCGACCCATCGAAACTGCCTCCACTGGGCTACGAAGTATTCCTTTTCGCGAGGCAGATGTCCAAACTTGGCCGTGATGTAAGCGACGAGCAATATCGATCGCTACAAACCCAGCTGGGCGACGAAGCGATGGTAGGTTTGGTTCTTCGGATTGCTCAAGGTTGTTTTCAAGACCGCCTTTTGTGGGCATTAGGAATTGCTGAAATCGCAGACGCAAACGAAGAACCGATCTACGTCCACTTTGTTGATTCCACTCCCAATGGCGCGAACACACCAACCGCATTGCGAGAAGATTCCGAAGAGCTATTGGCGAGCATCGAATCCGATAAACAACTATCTGCACCCAAGCCTACTACACAGCAACCTTCTACCGATCCCGATTCCACCGAACGATCGAAAAAACACAAGGGTTTCGAGAATTGGCGAGATATGTCGTTCCCTGAGTTGAAACAGTATCTCACCGCACAACAGGAACGCACCCCTCGAATTGCTGTTCCAGAATGGGAAACGATTGCAAGCAAGATCCCACAGGGGCTCTACCGCCGCCCCTTGCAAATCAGATGGAGTCGGGTCGTCGTCGGCTATCAGCCCAAATTGGGGCCAGCATGGATCAAATGCCTACGTGTCTTTGAACAAGAGGCCCACCAAAATCGCGTGTTCGAGGAAAGCGTGTTTTGGGTTGTAACTCGCGGTCTTAAATGCTTTTACTGCATGGGACACTGTGAAATGCTGATGGAAGTAGGCGGGCTGCAACGAGAGGGGATAGACAACCGGACATCTCGTCTGAGCAGCGGAGATTGGGAGAGTTTTTCCCAATGCGAACAGGCCTCGTTCACGTTCGCCAAGAAGTTAACAGAATCCCCCACCCAAATGACTCAAGCAGATCGGGATAGTGTCAGACAACGACTCGGCGAAACCCGCGCGCTGGATCTGATCTGGTGGTCGAGCCGCTGCCAATTCATGACCAAAGTTTCAGATGCTTTCCAATTGCAACTCGAAACCGAAAACGTCTTCGCAGACTGAACCGGGTCTCGCCAAATCGAATTGGTACCCAGGCAAAACGAGGACACGGTCGTACTAAACGTGCGTGGACGTACCATCTATAGTATTGCCCTCGGCACACTTGAAGCGGACTATTGCAAAGACATTACGATCAAAATGCCTTGGAATCGCCCGAAAGTGTGCCAAATCAGCTCACGCATGCGGTATATTGAGGCAATGAGTACTGAAAGCGGGCCGAAAAAGCATCAACGCA
>CAIXME010000882.1 GCA_903920425.1 uncultured Pirellula sp.
AGTACTCGCGCCGATGCACCTTAATGGAGTTCTCTGTTCGCGGGAATGGTGCCAATCGTTCGTCGCGGAGATCCTGACCGCATCCGATCGCGTCTTTGTAAGGATAACTTGGCAAGAAATTAGCAGGCAATTGCATGCGAGCGACTGGATACTTGTCCAGAAACTCTTGCGGAGATTGACGCGGGTCGTGTGGTGCGTTGAATGCTATGTACATGAAGAATGGGTTGCTCTTCTTCTTGGCCATCTCAATGAAATCGATCGCATCTTCAGCCCCTACCTCCGACCAGTGCTTGCCCCCATCCCAATACCCACCTCGGGACTCATCAGCGGCTGACCATTCATCGGATATCCCATCTCGAGGCCGATTGTACGACGACTCGACCGTTCGTGGCATTCCAGCGCGCACGTGCCGGACAACGTCGAATACCCCTTCTGGTTTCGTTTCGATATGCCATTTGCCAGTCATGTACGTGTCGTATCCAGCTGACTTTAGCAACTGAGGCCACAATCGCCCCGCAGCACGTTCTTCGTCCAGTGCCTTTGAAATCGATTCGGCGCGCCAAACGCTGCGACCCGTTATCAACATATGACGGCTGGCAACACAGACCGCTCCGCTCCACGAACCCATGTTGTATGCATGGGTAAACGTAGTACCTCGAGCCACAAGCCGATCGAGATTAGGAGTTTCGATGTCGGTATGCCCAAACGCCGAGATCGCTTCGTACGTAAAATCGTCTGCAAAGAGGAACAAGACATTGGGCTTATCCTGCGCCGAGACACAATTACCAAGAATGACCGAAAGGATACAGATAGCCATCCAAGAAAATGGCGTTATGACTACGGTGGAAAGAGAACGCATAGGTTAAGCCTACGAAGCGACGAACAAGTGACCTGGATCATGGGTGAGTGCTAGAACTAGCCCATACATCCTATCAAAGCCAGTCGAGCCCCACGACTACCAATTCGCGATCAATGCACCCGGCATGACGGCTAAATCATCTCGACGGCGAATTTTTCGTTTACCACTATTTTGCATCGATAGACAAAATAAGACCTTCAATCTCGGACAGATCGAGTTGCATTTGTTCGACCCGCATTTTCTCCTCAATCATCGAGAGGGTCAGTTGCCGAGCGCGTTCAAATGCATCGCGTGCCTTTGCTTTTTCACCTTCAGAGAGGAGCGCCCGCCCGAGCATGGTGATGGCATTAGCAATTCGGCGTCTTGATTTCGCGTCCTGACGGTTGGCTTCTGGGACGGATTCGAGCATCGGAATGATTGTTTCTAGCTCTGTCTTCGCCATTAATGCATTCCCCGATTCCAGATATGCCTCAGCGCGCTTCAACAAAACAAAGCTATAGTCCCCCATCGACTGGAGCGAGTCGGGTTTTCTCTCATAGCTTTGCTTGACGATACTGAGTGCGAAATCCAATTGCATTAAACCATTTTCAAAGTCGCCTTGCTCAATCAGAACTTTAGCAACCTTAACATAGCAGATATAGAGATCCCGCTGCATTTGCCCATCCGTTGGATCTTTCGCCACTAGCTCCAAACTAATGGCCAATGATCTCTTTGCATACTGGAGCGCTTCATCCAACTGCTTCTGAGAGATTGCCACGTCCGCAAGCACTTCTGCCGACAAGGACTGATATCTTCTCGCAATGACGTTTTGTGGATCCGATCGAGCCAAATCATCAGCCAACTCGAGTGCCTTCTTGTAGTCGGATTGTGCATTACCCACGTCTTTCAAAAGCATGCGAGTGTCGCCACCCTTCATGTACGAAACAAACAGCTCCTGACTCAGTTTCAAGTTTGCTGGCTCTGCTGCGCGCAATTCTTCTCGCAAACGTCGAGATTCGAGATAGGAATCCATGGCCTTTTCCATGAGTCCCCGTTCTGCGGACATGTTGCCGATCCGATCTAGCGAGGTACACAGATCTCGCTTGGCAGTGACATTGTCAGGCCTTCCTAGGTACAACTCAGTTGCGATCGCCAAGTC
>CAIXME010000883.1 GCA_903920425.1 uncultured Pirellula sp.
ACGAAATTGACGGGTTCAATACGACACCGTAAAAAGTCTCGAGCTTAAAATCCGACAGAGTTTACATAAGAATGATTCTCTGATTCCCTTCGCGCTCTTCGTGTGCTTCGTGGTAAAAAAAGGATCGCTATTGCATAGTCAGTTAGCACACGATCAGAAACAGATCATTCGGCCGTCGCCATCGCTCGTTAGAACAACAGGGATTTATTATCACCACGAAGGACACGAAGAGCACGAAGGAGAAATCCAGCATCACGTGAACGAATGTTCTAAATGCGATCTCGGCTACATTGCAGAGAATTAAACAAAGCATTGCTCCGAAGTGCTTAATGGACTGGATTGGCCTTTTTCGCGAGTCGATCAAGCATGCTTTGCAAACGTTCGCGAAGCTGTTTCATAATCGGATCTTCTTCACCCCTAGGGGTTCGATCGGTTGGAACCGCGATCGCTTCGTCGACTTCAATAATGACTTCCAATGGTCCGTGAATTCCCGCTTTGTCCGTGATGTCTTCTTCGAGCCTTTCGACAGTTTCCAGGATGCGAGTGTCGGTGGTGGGAGAAGTAAGATAGTCTGGTGGATAAGAAGCGATTTGCTGAGCCAGATAGATCTGCGAAAGTTGCGTCCAGCGTCTTTCGCGTTCTTGTTCATTCAATTCACCTGTCGTCAACTCAGGGACGATTTTCATGCGCAACGCCTTGATGCGTGGGATCAGGGTTTCGTCGAGCGTTTTACCTAACCATTCCATTTCCAATGGTTGCAGCAAATGATCGACCAAGCGTTGTTGGCGTTCGACAATGGTGCCAAGCTGCGCAGAACCAAGGTATTCAATTTCCTTGAGAGCCAGCATCGCTAGCGTGATTCGATGGATACGATGAAGCGTCGTGGCCTGCTTCATTCCGGACCAGGTCAATCGCTTTTCGATCGAGTCAAAGGTCTTGTTGATCGCTTTTTCTAGTTCTCCGTGATAGATGTATTTGATTGCAACCGGGTGGATCACGACCTTGCCGGTTCCGCCATCTTTGGCCCTGCGTTTCGCAGCAGTTCTAGCCATAAAGGCAACACCGTCGAGCAGAGGTTGCAATTGATCGTTTGTGCGAAAGACCGTTCCCTCGGGGAACACCACCAAAGGTCGTTTTGGGTTCGACAATATATCGACAGCCGTATCGAGCGATTGCCGATCTAGTCCTTCGCGATAGACGCTGAAGGCCCCCATCGTTCGGAGCGCCCAGCGTTGCAACCAGTGCTGTTCAAACAAGTGCCAGCTTGCCATAGCAAACATTGGCACTTGGGCTTCTTTGGCCAAGAATGCCATTACCAGCGGATCCGCATATCGGCAATGGTTTGGAGCGAGCAATACACCATGCCCTTGTCGCATCGACTCACGCAAGTGGTCGACACCGTGGAGTTGATGCGACACGACCCCTTCGTACTTTCGAAGATACCATGGGACGATACCAAGTTTTAAGATGGCTGATGGCAAGAACGTACCGCGATGCGGCGGGACAAATTGATAGGGCTTCTCAATAATGATGTCTTGCATGATCTCGTACTGCTCGATCGTCTCAGTTGTTTAAGCCTTTGTTTAAGCCTTGCTGGCATAACCTTTAGGATGGGACTGGTGCCATTTCCAAGCGGTTTCGACAATGCTTTCGATATCCACGTACTTGGGTTTCCAGTCCAGCGAGGATTGAGCCAGTTGGCTATCGGCGATCAAGCATGCAGGGTCACCGGCTCGACGGTCGGAGTAAACGATCGGGATTTCCCGCCCCGTTACTTTGCGGCACGCTTCGATAACCTGCAATACACTATGGCCGACACCGGTACCCAAGTTCATTTGCATCACTTGGCTTGGCTGCAATTTGAGAAGAGCCGAGATGTGGGCGGTGGCGAGGTCCTCAACGTGGATGTAATCTCGAATGCATGTACCATCTGGAGTCGGATAGTCCTTGCCAAAGACCGAAATGCTTTCTCGTTGCCCCAGAGCTACTTGCAAGACGATAGGTATCAAATGGCTTTCGGGATCGTGATCCTCTCCGATTGTCCCGTCGGCAGACGCACCTGAGGCATTGAAGTAGCGAAGGGCTGCGACGCCGAATCCATACGCGTGCGCGTAGTCTTTCAACGCGCGTTCCACGACGAGCTTGGTGAACCCGTAGGGATTGATTGGATTTTGAGGCGTATCCTCGGAGATTGGCATTTTGTCCGGTTGGCCATAGGTCGCGGTGGTGCTCGAAAACACGAATCGCCAAACGCCAGCTGATCGCATCGCTTCGAGCAGCTCAAACGTTGCCGTAACGTTGTTTTGGTAGTACATCGCAGGGTGCTGGACCGATTCACCGACCAATGCAAACGCTGCAAAGTGCATGACGGCATCGATTTCCTTTTCACGCATCACCTTCATCAGCAGGGCTCGGTCGGTCAGATTCCCTTCGATCAACATATCTGAGGGAACGCTTTCACGATGGCCTTTGGAGAGGTTGTCGTACACCCAAACCGTATGCCCCAACGAATTTAACAATTTGACCGTGTGGGATCCTACGTAGCCCGCACCACCGACAACCAAAACCTTCATTCTGCCAAACTCCCAAAAGTCTTTATAATCGATGCCTCACCAGCACCGCTTGAATGTGTCACAATCGTATTGAGTTCGATCAACCTCCGCGAGTGGATATTTTGCTCATGGCTATTAGCAAGCTCAAGAAACTCAAACACTCCTCACCGGACGTTCCCAGGATATTGGAAACGATGGGTGGATGGATAGAACGTTACACAGTTTACCTGCGCAGTGAGTGCCATTTGGCAGAAAATACAGTTCAGGCGTATCGGCGCGACCTGGAACACATGAAAGAATGGCTCGATGGCAGGTCGCCGACGAAGTTGGAGATCGGCGATCTTACTGAATTTGCAGCGTTTTTGAAGGGAAAACGATTAGCAGCCACGTCGATATCCAGGCACATCGTCGCGATCCGGATGTTCTATAAATTTTTGCAACTCGAAGGCGCCATCGCGGACAACCCCGCCGAATTGCTGACGACGCCCAAGGTTTGGCAACGGGTTCCCAAGGTTCTAACGATTGCCCAGGTCGATCGGTTTTTGACGGCCCCGCAACGTTACGACCAGCACTGCCTGCGAGATCGAGCCATCCTCGAATTGATGTACGCCACGGGATGCCGGGTTTCCGAGATCAGCAATTTGCTCCTCGCCAACGTTCACCTCTCCGAAGGTTACTGCTTGGCAGAAGGAAAAGGGAGCAAGCAACGGATGGTTCCACTCGGCGAGCGGGCGATCGAAGCGATCGAATTGTATCTTAACGAAGCTCGACCCAAGTTGGTATCGAGTCGCGAGCTGGCGCAATCCCCTTGGCTAATCCTTTCTCGATCAGGCCATCGGTTGAGGCGGGAAGCGATCTGGGAGCTGATCAAACGCTATGCGCAGCGAGCCGAAATCGATTCGGAAGTTAGCCCTCACACGCTTCGGCATTCCTTTGCAACCCATTTGCTGGCAGGTGGTGCGGATTTGCGATTGATACAAGAGATGCTCGGTCACGCGAGTATCCAAACCACACAGATTTACACTCAAGTGGAAAATAGCAAGCTCAAGAAGGTTCACAACCAATACCACCCAAGAGCCTAAGCGAGGGATTCTGAGCACCTCGCTTACGGGCTTGTTGATTTAATGGGCCTGCCGCCAGGAAAGCCAACTATCACAACCCGAAGCGTAAAAAGAATTTGCACCACTGAGACACCAAGACACAGAGTATTCAAGGATTGATCTTTAGATCACAACTCTTCTCCGCGCCTCCGCGTGAACCATGATTACTGGTCGCGGTAGACTTGCGTGCTCTCTTCTTTGATTACGCCGACTTCGCGTAGCTTGCTTTTGACTCGAGCCCGAACGACGTGAGTCCCTTCGCGGGTGTGCCGGACGGATAAGCGAATCAGTTGCTGATCTTTG
>CAIXME010000884.1 GCA_903920425.1 uncultured Pirellula sp.
AGGCTTTAGGCTATAGGGCGAGATAGCCAGTGGGCGTTTTAGTGGCTAGGTGCAACGAGTGGTTGGTTGGGTTGCTGGCATCCCTTCAGGATGCGTGGGGCGAGGGGACTAGACCGGTGGTGTCGCTTCGCTCAACCACCGGCTACAGGCTTTAATCCTTGCAGGATACAGAACCGAAGGCTGCAATCTCTAGCTGGGAAACTGATTCACCGGACGGGGCAAGCCCGTCGGGGGCTTTTCGTCGTGCGGGGGCGTGTCTGCTTAGCTATAAACCTTGGGCTCCGATGGGAACATGCCCATCGGGGGCCAGTTGCGTTGCTTCGCCGCAAGGGGAGAGCAGACTTCAGGCTTCAGGCTTCAGGCTTCAGGCTTTAGGCTTCAGACTAAAGACTAAAGACTAAAGACTACTTATTGATTGTTGTTGCTGGTGCGTCGGAGATTCTTGCGTTGGGTGGTGCGGTGGCTGGTGGGGTGGGCTGCGCTGCTGCCATCTCGGCTGCGTTTTCTTTCTTATCGAAAAATTTGTTTGCGAACAAATAGTTACCCCGGTGATCGATACCGTTGGTTTGTTCAGCCAATCGCGATTCGTCTGCTTTCACTGCCATGTTGCGAAGCCGTTTGCCAGCGAATCGAGTGCCGTTGTAGATGTTGCCATATTGCAGAGGGCCAACGCCGAGAATCCAAGTGTCGCGGGCGCTGCTGCCGGCTTGTGCAATACCAGACTGCCACAGAGGCTCGCGGGTCTCGCGATCGTATGCGAAAACAGCAACCTTGGCGGCGGCGCTTTTCATTTCCCGTTTGGCTACGGAAATTTCCGGAATGGCGGGCAATGACGCGGTTCCCGAGATCACGCTCGATGCGCTGCTCAAGAAGTTGTTTGCAGGTATCCCATAGGTAACGCTGTGACCATCGGTGCCCAAGGCCCCGCAACGCGCTTCGCAGATGACTTCGGCTCCTTCTCTCGCGTCGACCAGCATGCACCCGGCAGCTGTGAGTTGCTGGCGCAGGGCGCTAATGACGTAGTCCGAATTGACGAGGTTGGCTTGCATCGGCACGCCGGGGATCACTTTTCCCGCAGCGACCACGTAGGTGGTATCCAAGTAGACCTTATGACCCGATAAGGCGCGGAAGTCCATTTTGGAAATCGTGGAATCGACCGCGTCGGACATCAGCAGTTGTTCGGTCGCGGTGAACGATTTCGTAGCACCGCATCCTAGCACGAATACGATCGCGCATGCTGCGATGAACTGGATCGCAGGTGGCCAATTCAGCGATGACCAAGTGGTACTCGGAGGCTCGATTCTAGTTTTAGTGGATGACATGATCGGTTGCGGTCGGTGTAAGCGAACGGGGCAGGAATTGAGGTGGGGTGACCGTGGGACGAACGATACTTGCTCTATGCCCTCCGCAGAAAGACAGTTTCGGCGCTTTAGGGGATTCGGGCGGGACGGGAGAGATATGAAAAGTCAAACAATAATGGGGCGTTATTCGGCCTTAAGGGGGGCTGTTCGTCGCCGATTCCCTGCGAATATGCGGTTGCCGTGCGACATAACAGCATTTCACCCACGATCCAATCATTGAACTTCACCTACAATTCAATCAGAATAGAACCCAGGTTCAACTCGTTGTAGCCATTCCACCAGAAACCCATGCCGGGTTCCTGGGTTACATATTTAGCCGATCCGCACTTGGATCCCACCCGCTGATTGCCCCCGCCCGAACCTCTCCCGCACCCATTTTTCCTCCATCTCGACCGACTGAAACACTTGAACGCTACCGAAAAAATTCGAAAACCGCTGCACGATACCTTGCGATTTGGGATGCTGACTCTTTTGGCATGCCAAACAGCATGGATGGTTGGATGCAAGCCTGCGGAAAACGCTAAGGGGGCTGAAAAGGCGAAGTCGGAGAACGCGGTGACGGTGCGCGGCAGCACAATAACCGTTGCAGAAGTGACTTGGCCCAAAGAGGTGCGATGTCAGGGATCGTTGGTTGCCGACGAAGTCAGTATCGTCGGTGCAAAGGTCGCGGGCAGAATCGTGCGAGTTCCTGTTGATTTAGGAGATGCGGTTTGTAAAGACGCTGTCCTGGTGGAGCTTGACCCAAAGGATTATCAACTGCAGGCGGAACAAGCCGATGCGCAGTTGCTCCAAGCGCGATCAGCGATCGGACTCAAGCCGGGCGATGCGATCGAGAATTTGAATCCTGACAATTCACCTCCTGTTCGTGAAGCGCGGGCGGTATGGGATGAGACGAAACAAGCTGTCGCCCGGATCCGGCAATTATCGGATCGGGATGCAGTCAGCGAAACGGACTTGGAAGTGGCCGAATCAGCCGAACGCGTTGCCTCCGCACGGTACACCTCGGCTCAAAATGGAGTGCGCGAGAAGATGGCCTTGGTCGCTGTTCAAACCGCATTGCGCGAGTTAGCTCATCAACGATTAGCGGAAACCAAAGTCCTGTCGCCGTTCACCGGTTTAGTGGAAACTCGATCCGCTGCGATTGGAACGTACGTACAACCTGGGCAATCACTCATGTCGATTGCTAAAGTGGATCGATTGCGATTTCGAGGAAGTGTTCCTGAACGCTTTGCCCAACAGCTAAAAATTGGACAGCCGGTAGAATTGTCATTCGACTTGAGTGACCAAAAGCGAACGGTAGCCATCACGCGAATCAGCCCAAGCTTGGACCCGCTGAATCGCTCTCTGGTCTTCGAAGCGAACGTCGAGAATGCCGATGGGCTGCTGCGAAGTGGTTTGTTTGCGGAGGGAGTCATTGTGTTGGACCCAGAATCTCAGGGAATCGCGATCCCAATGACGGCACTGGTTCGTTTTGCCGGCGTCGACAAGGTCTGGAAGGTTTTCGACAATCAACTCAAAGAGCAAAGCGTCGTGCTGGGCAGGCAACGCGATGATCGTATCGAGATTCTCTCGGGAGTTTCCGTTGGTGACGTATTGTTGCTAAACGCAAAGGATGGCAAGCAAGGGAAGTTCGAACAGGAATAGTCCGGCTAGGCCATTGGAACGAGAATCACAGTTTGAAATCCCACCGTTGGAAATCTCACTGAGGTTGATGCATTGCTGAAACTTGGCCAGTACAAGCTCGACTAGGGGGCCGCGGAAAGGCGAATTGCGTACGCTTGCCGTCATGGGAGGTTGTAACTCGTGCTAAATTAGGCTAGTCTCAAAGCCCCGCCTCAATGTCCCCTCCCAAGGATTCCCGCCATCGGTTGTATAACCGCAATCGAGTTGGCTGGTGAATCATCATTGGCAACGGAGTCGCTAATCAAATGCTGCGATCTGGTTTGAACCGAATGCAATACAACCTGTGGTGGCACGCCACTCG
>CAIXME010000885.1 GCA_903920425.1 uncultured Pirellula sp.
ATCTTGGGGATCTGCCTCATGGAACCGCTTCGGGCCCAGACCATGGGGAGAGAGGAAGGGTGAAGCGATGGTCTGGTCGCCTCTCAGTCATGGCCCATCTGGTAAAGGGCCCATCTGGTACAGGGCCCATCTGGTACAGGGCCAGGTGTGGCTTTCCAGCAGTCACGATGATTACAGCCCTTCGGCCTCGTATTTGAACTGTGGGTAGGCTTGAATCGTGTGGCTGTTGGCACGTAGTTTGTTGTTGCTCAAGCCATTTGAGAGAGTGGAAGCATTGAAGAGATGGGCAAAGATGAAGCCCGAGACCCGTTCACCATGCGAAGCGAGATCTATCTGCTTTACATGGTTCGGTGCTTGATGTTGTTATGCGCTGAACGCTGCTGCCACCAACAAGCCGGGACTGTGCGGCTTGTGATGGGGGGCTTTCGGAATGGCGGACCGCTACAGGCTACCGATATCCGTGAAGCTCTTCTTTAGCGATGTGTACAATTGTTGGTATACCGGGAACGCTGCGTCATACTTCTTCTGCGACGCTTTGGTTGGTGGCACTCGATCGACCACTTGAATCGTTGCCTTGCACGCCTCTTCGATGTTCTTGAACGCTCCGTCACCAACAGCCGCTAGCAGGGCCACGCCGTACGCGGGACCTTGTTCTGCGTTGATGGTGCATGCCTTCTGGCCAAACACGTCCGCCAAGATCTGCTTCCACAGTGGGCTTTTGGCCCCTCCGCCGCTTACGCGGATTTCTTTGACCGGCACTTGCAGTTGGGACAGGATAGCAAGGCTTTCTCGTAGCGAGTACGCAACCCCTTCCATAACCGAACGCGCCATGTGGCCGCGACCATGTTTGTTGGTCAAGCCGATAAAGCAACCGCGAGCCATCGGGTCGGCGTGCGGCGTTCTCTCACCAGCGAGGTAAGGCAAGAAGAACAAGCCTTCGCTACCCGCCGAGACAGCAGCCGCCTCTTCATTGATCACGGCGAATGGATCTGCCCCTCTTTTCGCCGAAAGCTCTTTGCAAATTTGATTGACAAACCACTGTAACGATCCGGCAGCTGAAAGCGTTACACCCATCATGTGCCACTTTCCATGGACGGCGTGACAGAACGTGTGCAACCGTCCTTGCGCGTCATACTGTGGCTCGTCACTATGGCAAAACATCACGCCAGAGGTTCCCAGCGATGCGGTCAAAATCCCTTGTTTAACGATGCCATTGCCAACAGCACCCGCCGCGCAATCTCCAGCTCCTCCAACCACTTTGCATTCTGGCGAAAGCCCCAGCTCGGCTGCCACGTCTGGTAGTAGAGTGCCTGTAACTTGTTCGGATTCGTAGACCTTGGCCAAAATCGATGGGTCGATTTCCAGCTTGCTCAAAAGCTCCTTGGACCAGGTTCGGTTTTTGACGTCCAAAAGGAGCATTCCGCTCGCGTCGCTGGCATCGGTTGCGAATTCACCGGTCAAACGCCGACGCACGTCGTCTTTTGGCAGTAGCAAATGAGTAAGTGCTGCGTAATTTTTCGGCTCGTGATTCCTCAACCAAAGCAGCTTGGGAGCCGTAAAGCCAGTGAGCGCGGGATTGGCGACCATCTTGATGAGCGATTCTCGTCCTCCCGCTAGCCTCGTGATTTCTTCGCATTCCGCCACCGTCCGTTGATCATTCCACAAAAGAGCAGGACGAATGACGTTTCCCTTTTTGTTCAAGAAGACCGAACCATGCATTTGGCCCGACAGACCGATCGCCTTGATGTCTCCTTTTTTCAACTTGCTCGCTTTGACGACTGCCTTGATGGTCTTCTTGACCGCTAGCCACCACTGCTCGGGATCTTGTTCTGTCCAAAGTGGTTTAGGCATGAGAACTGGGTATTCTGCCGACGATTCCGCGAGTATCGTCCCGCGCTCGTCCATAATCAAACTCTTGGTGCCCGATGTGCCAATATCCACGCCAATATAGAATGCCATGATGCCGCCTCACGAATGGAATCTAGAATCGAAAAAGGAAAGTCGATCCTTTTCCGCATTCGTCCTCAGGATCGCTTCGGATACTATACTCTTGCAACCGATTTTACAAAATCGCACATCCCTTTCGTCTCCATTGAACCCGGTCAGATTCATGAACTTTGTCAGGTCCTTTCTTTTTGCGTTGATACTGATCCTCCCGTCAGGATGTTCGTCGCCAGAATCGAAAAAGGTGGATGAAACGGGGCCAAAAGATAATAGCAAGCGACCTCCGCTCAAAATATGGCTGGTAGATGCTCCTGAGCTGGAAAAGGACTTGCTCGTCCGGTGGCAATCGGCATCGGACCAGCCTGTGCAAATTGAGAGCTTAGCGAGCTCCGAGGCACTCAAGCGGGATCCTTTTGTTGCTGATGTCGTGATTTACCCAGCCAACTTGCTCGGTACCTTCGTGCAACGCGATTGGATCAGCAAATTACCCGCACAGGCCGTCAAAAGCAGAAATGCCAACGAGAATCAAAACGAGGATGGCCTAAACTCGAACGCAGACAAGGACAAATCCGACGCAGGGGCCGAGTGGCCAGCCCGCTGGAGGAATGTTTCCAGTTACGGTAGTTTCCGTTATGCGCTGCCGCTCGGTGCTAGTCAACTTGTTGGTTTCTCGCACCATCTCGACACGACGCCTCTAGGCGAAATCGACACAGCTTTTTCAACCAGCGCGGACCTCAATGTCATCGCCCGCACCCAGTGGGCCAAATTGGTTGAGCAAATCGAGGCTTCAGTTCCCACGAATAATGCTGAGCGAGACGCGTCGCTCTCGAAAAGACTCGATAACCTTTCGAATTCGGAAAAAGACTGTCTCGTCGATCGATTCCTGTGGATCGCTTCGACCACGAACGCTCGCCGAAAAGGGCTGTTCGATTTGGACAAAATGTACTCCCGCCTCGATCGATCCGATTTTTTGCTCTCGGCAAAGGTTCTCATTCAACTAACAAGAGCATTTCCTGAATCGATGCTGGGTGAGCACAGTAGAGCGTGGGATGCCGTTGCAGCCCAAGAGAGTGAGTCGATGGGATTTACCATCGCATCGCCCAGTACGAACTCGGACGAGTCAAACCAGTCTTTTCGTGGTTCAGATGCTAAATCGGTCGCGACAAAAATGAGCTGGAACCCGTCCCGTGGCCTAGTCGCATCGGTGGGCAAAAAGACACGCCAAACAGCGGTTTCATGCCAGTTCCTGGTCTGGATTTCCGAGCCGGAGCAGCGAGAGGCGCTCCGTGCCGTTTGCGACCGCATCGATCTTAATCCTGGGCAACCGGATCGAAACAACGTCCGAGACGACTATCGCGAATTCCAAAGCATAAATACCCGTGAGTCTCGGGCAGAAGGAGCTGAACTCTCTTTACGAATTGCAAACGCGAATCAGTATAGAACCATCCTCGCCGATGCCTTGGTTGCGGCGATCAAAGCCCCGGATCAATCGGACAAAATCATCCGGAAATGTTCCGAAGACTGGGATGCACTTACTAATACTCTCGGACTGGATATCCAGCGTCGCTCGCTCGAGCAGTCGCTCGGCTACGGTCGGTAGCAAACGTCTCGCGAAACTCCTCCAACAGAAAATAATCCAGTGTCGCCACTTAGGCAGATCATCCTAAACTCGCAAAACAAGCACTCGTTTTCGGGCAACCATCCCTGGATTCTCGCAAATTCAATTATCGAGCCAGCGTCCACCCCGCGAGTCGGCGAACAAGTTGATCTTGTAAATTACGAAAACAAGTGGATCGGCCGCGGGCTGTATAATCCCAACAGCCGGATCCGGTTGCGACTTTACACATGGGACGCGACCGAGTTTATCACCAATGAACTGATTGCCAAACGAATTGACCGGGCCGTGCAACTCCGAGCCCGAATGGGAAACGGTTCGCTCCAGCAATCACTGCGCGTCGTATTCAGCGAAGCCGATCAGCTAAGCGGACTGGTTGTCGACAAATACGCAGAGCATCTGGTCATTCAGTTGACCGCTGCCGCCTTGTACCCCTTCCTTGATACGATTGTCGACCGACTCTTCCATCATTACCGGCCTCTCACTATCTCGCTTCAAGTAGACGAGCGAACCGCCAAAAGCGAAGGGATCCCGCAGGAGCAACGTTTTCTAACCGGAGCCGCACCAGAAGACTCCGTCTTGATCGTAGAGAACGATCTGAAATGGTCGGTCGATTTGGTCGGTGGCCAAAAGACTGGTTACTATCTCGATCAACGCGAAAACCGCTTGGCTGCCGCTCGTTGGACTCAACCCAACGCGCGCGTTCTCGACATCTGTTGTTACGTCGGTGGATTCGCGTTGACGATTGCCAAGCATTGCACGACGAGCGAGATCATCGCGGTCGACAGCAGCGAAAAAGCTCTCCTCGCAGCCAAGCATCACGCGACGCTCAACAACTTGGAAAATCGGATCACATGGGAACAAGCCGACTTCTTTGAGGCTCTCTCGAGCCGACTTGATTCTAAAGAAAAATTCGACACGATCGTATTGGACCCGCCACGCTTGGCCAGCTCAAGAGATCATATCCAACGCGCATTGAGCGCTTATCACCGGCTGAACTATCTGGCGGTTCGCATGCTAAACCCGGGTGGGACCCTGGTCACGTGCAGTTGCTCCGGTCGCGTTTCCCGCTCCGATTTTCGCGACATGCTACGCGGCGTTGGTTCGCGTGCTCACCGCGAGATCCAAGTTCTCGAAGAACGAGGGGCCGCCCCCGACCATCCAAGCTGCATGAGCTGCCCGGAGACGGACTATCTGAAATGCGTCGTCGCTCGCGTGCTCTAACTACGCGAACATTCCAACGCGAAAAGATCGCTGCGAACAACCGTATGCGCCTGGGTAACGCCTGGCTCTGCGACACTTTTTGTTTGAGCAAAAAAGCATCAGCCGCGAATAGCAATTCCCGGCTATCGATGCCTGTCGAGCGATCAGGAGTTATGGGCTACCTCCCTTATCTATAACCACCATTCCAGACAGGTTTCGTGCTCAAGTTCGTACTCGTACTCGTACTCAATGAAATGGTACTCAGTGAAATGGTACTCATACTCGATTGTCCGTCTGGTCGAGTACGACAATGCCAAGCGGATCTAAAAGGGATGCTCAAAGATGTGTCCAAAGTTGAGGCTATCGCCAAACGGCGAATAGCACGAAAAGATAGATCACAAACCGTTTAGCACATTCGGTAACGCCTTTCGCAAATTCTCTTGCTTCGACCTTCGTGCTCTTCGTGTCCTTCGTGGTAAGAAAACGGATGGCTTTTACTGGGGTCAATAGCCACCATCAAGGACACGAAGAGACTTAGTGGGTAACTCAAGTGATTGACCCGTGAAACACCTTTATGGTTTCGGATCACTCGATATTTGCGAAGGGGCGATTCGAACTGAAACGATATAAGGCGACTCGTTTGGGGTGAAATGCCCATAACTTGTAGTCACGATGGTCCCGTCGGGTAACTTCTCTACCCCAGGATATCCGCAATCAAATCCTTTATGGTTATCCATCAGTCGGATGCGCAGCTCACCGGGCTTCTTGTTGAGAATGTCATCGTACGTACCGACCCAAGCAATCCAATCCCCTTTCCATTCCGAGTTGGATGACATGTCGCGAAACGAAATGAATAGTCGACCGTCTTCGGTGTAGCAAGCGGTATGTCGATCTCCCGTCAATGTCGACGGCAACTCGACAGGTTCGGTCCAGTGCTCGCATTCGTCGTTGCTGAATATCACGTGCGATTGCTTTACCCGACGATTCTCTCGTAACAAAATGGCGATCTGATTCCCGTCTGGGGAACGAATGACGCCTGGCTCGCAAAGATGAACATTGGAATCTCGATAGATGGTGGTAGGTTGAGACCAAGTCAATCCACCGTCCTCGCTTTTGCTTTGCATCAGTTGGAAAACGATAGGCTTTTCTTGTTTGCTATCCTTTCGGAAAAATCGACCATCATCGTGAAAGATCGCCACGTAATGACCCGGTGTCTTCAATGCCAACACGCTGCTCATGACAACGATCCCGCCCCAGTCGCCAGCAGGTTTCAAAGGCGACCACGTTTTTCCTTCATCTTCACTGATGCTCAATCGTGCAGGATACAGCCCCGACCAGAGGATCAATCGTGCGACGCCTTTGGCATCCACGACACGGTGAATGGTCGGTGTCTCGAGACTTGTCGACCAATTCTCTGGTGTTGTCAATCGCTCTCCCCATGTTAGCCCACCATCCAGGCTACGTTTCATCGTGATCGGCCCCTTGCCGTGCCCCATAGGATAGACGCAAATCATGGTCTGCCCATCAGGCAGCAAGCATGTGGTGGGATGCCCAATGTATTGGCCGGATTGACGGTCTACTACGGTTTGAATGCTCGTATCGCCCGACAAATCCAACTTCCGGATCGCATTCTCGTCGGCTGGCTGTGCTACTAGCAGAGCATGTGTACAGCACACCAAGATGGTCGCGAGGTTTAGCCGGATGGTCTGGCGAGCAACCGTGCGAATCGTTTTCAAAGCAGGTATCAGCGTAGTGGATGGCATGATGGAGAATCTGTCTGGAATGAGTAAGGAAGGATGCGGCTTCTGGCCGGGTGGGAGTCTATGCACTCAAAATTTGATCGATGAGAAACGAATTACAAGCTTGAATCATTTTCATCGGCCGTCGGATCGAGGTGCCCCGACTTATTGATCGCTAACAAGATCCGGAACGCGACCAAGGAACTGATCACAAAACCGACCAGCCCCATCAGGGACAAGTCCTGAAGTCCCAGTGGACCACCGTTCATAAACAACAGCGGCGGCACTTTCGACGCCATCAGGATTGACGATCCTAGTAGCAAGGAACTGGTCAACAATCCGAGGACGAGGCGATTGATCGAAGGGCTAAGTCCACGATGGGATAGTTGGACATCCAACTTTCCTTCTTGCACCAGTTCCATCAGCGAGCTTATCTGCGAGGGCAATCGCTCTACCAGTCCTTCAAACTCGATATACATTCTATGTAGACGACGGATGTGCCTGCGAGGCGAAAACCGGCTTCGCCGCAACTGGCCCATCATAGGCTGAACCGCTTCCAAAATACTGAATGATGGACTTGCCAAACGGATCGTTCCTTCGAGAGTCACGAGCGTTTTGATGAGGATTCCCATTTGGCTTGGCAACGTGATGCGGTGGCGATGCAAAATGTCGGTAACATCGTTTAACGCCCCAGACAATTCCAAACATTCCAGCGGTTGAGATCCGTAGGTTGCAATAAGATCCGCCACGTCACTGGAGAGTTGAGCTTCATCGATCGAAGCGGGGATTTTGCCCGCACGCTTGATCAAAGAGGTTAGCAAGGCGGAATCTTGCTGCATGACCGCCCACAACATTTCCTCGATCGTGCCTCGTAGTGAGTCGTCGATCCGACCGACCAAACCAAAATCGAGCAAGCCAATCGTCCCGTCCGATTGAACCAGGATATTCCCCGGATGCGGGTCGGCTTGATAGAGTCCATGAACAAAGATGGTCTGGACATAAAGCTCTGCAACCCTACGAGCGATCAGTTCGCGATCTGCATTGGGCAGCGCCCCTGGTTCCGACAAGCAATGAATCGACTGCCCCTCGATGAGTTCCATCGTTAACACCCTGGCCGTGGAAAGCTTGGGGAAAACCCTTGGAACCAAAACGTTCGGCAAATCCTTTAGGGATGTTTGGAACATGATGAGGTTGGAAAGTTCACGCGAGAAACTCAATTCCCTCTTTAATGACCGAGATAGCTGCTCGACGATCCCTCTGGGTTGCCATACAGCAAGCTCGGGAATCCTTTCTGCGAGTACAGCCAAACCTCGCAGCACTTCCAAGTCCTCGTTCACCTTTTCTTGAATGTTGATATGCTGAACTTTGACGACGACTTTCGTTCCGTCGAGCAAGTGGGCAGCATGCACTTGTCCAATGGACGCTGATGCGATCGGCGTTTCCTCGAAATGCGAAAAAACACTTTCCAGTGGTGCTCGAAGCTCGCTTTCGAGAATCTCTTTGATCGGGCCAAACGGATCGGCAGGGACTCGCGATTGTAGCAATTGCAATTCAGCTGCTTGCTCAGAGCCCACGAGATCAGGGCGCAGCGAGAGCACTTGTCCCAGTTTGATGAACGTTGGGCCGAGGTCCGTTAACGCCATCCTGACGCGTGCTTCACGCGAATAGCTAGAAAGGGGTACCCCTTGGCTGTCCTTGAGCCAGTCTCGAATAAAATCGACACTCAAGCGACTCAGCCAGTCGGCTAGGCCGTAATGACGTAGAATCGCAATGATCTCTTGCCAACGTCTGAGATTGCGGTAGTAACGCGGTAGGGCCGTTATTCTCATTGGTCTGTATTCGCGTCGCCACCAGCTGGGCCAGGCTTCTGAGTTTGTTGTAGCTGCCTTCGCTTCTCTTCCACTTGTTTCTTGAATTCCTTGACGCTTGCAATTTGACCGAAATTGAAAACTGGGGCCCCTTGGGTTTGTCCGTTTGGATCCCATTTGATTTCAAGCCGCGTGCCCTGGTACTCGACAACCATCTCATTGCTGTCCGGGTTGACGATTTGAGAGAAGCCTCGTGTTCTAATCGCAGGCAAGTCATCTTGAGCGAACAAAACTCTTCCGTCGCGAACATCGACCAGCGCCACCGACAACAGGTCCACGTTTTCTGCACCGATCTTCGTTAGCTCTAACCTGCGAACGAAAATGGCGATCGGAGTATTGCGGTTTTGACCAAGCGGAAAAAACATCTGTTGCACACGGCTCGCTTGCTGCCAAACGCTGCTGGCATCTTTAGCGGATACCGCGACTAACTGGCCAGCAATGGGTGCGAACGCCGGGTCTGCTTTGTCTGGCCCTACTTTAATCAAATCCAGATCCATCGAGGCGGCGTTCGGCAATATCAACACCGTGTCGCCAAAGCGTTGCAGATTAAAGAACCCGAAATTGCCCTCCACCTTCACTTGATTCGTGTACTCTCGACCGTCGGTTAGGTTCCAATACGTGAGCTCACCGCTCCGGTCCAGCATGTAGACTCCCGATTCTCCATCCAGTCCCACTTTAGTGTCTGACGGAAATTCCTTCTGGAACATCACGTTGCCATTGAGTGCATTAACCAACTTCAGTTGGTTCTTCTTCTGAAGATTCGACCAGAGCAGCCAATTGTTTCCAATGTTCGCTGCCACGCTCAAGCCCGCATCCTCGAGCGGAAGCTCTTTGAGCGTCGCGCCATCACGGATGTCCAGCTGGTATATGGTTTTCTTGGACGGATGACAGACTAGGATGACGTTTCCATCCTGGGCAAAATGACAACCAGCGAAACCGCTAAGGCTCCAAGCGACAGCTCCTGAATCGATTTCCAAGCATTCCAATTTGTCGTCTTGAAGCACCACGATGCCGCGTCGCGAGACGGCAGCTACCTTGACGCTATTCTTGTTGATGGGCAGCCCAAGACTGTTTCTGTCTATTCCAGGACGCGATTGACCACGACCAGCTTCGGGCGCGGGGGCATCAAAAACCTTGCGCCACAGTAAACCGTCCTGCTCACTGCGATGAGCCAAAAGTGTATCGATTGCAATGATCTGTCGATTGAATTCGATCAACACCACGCTATCGACCGAATGAATCACAGGCGCGGTCGAACGGTCTTGGTTTCCTACATCGATATACATCTGAAATTCTTCTTGCGTCGCAGGATTGGCAAAGGACCAAGTGGTTTGGCCATGAGCGACAGTCCAATCGCGTAGCGCGATACCTATGCGAGATTTCCAACGGCAGTTGGTTGTTGTTTCAAACGTGCCAAGCCGATCGGCAACGCGTGGATTCACTTGAGGAGTCACCGATATCGCGCCGGTGGGCCAATCGGAGATCGGCTTGGATGTTGGAGCCTTTTTTTCGCTTTGGCGGTCGATAGCAAGGCTAGGGAGAGACGTTTCTAACGGCTCGTTTAGTAGCTTGTTGTATCGCTCGAGATCGTTGCCCAGATATTCCAATGCCAAATCAAAGCGACGTACTCGCCAGTAGAGCTTGGCCAATAATTCATCCCTGACGATTGCTTCGTCTTTGGAACCGCTGGAGGGTTGGCCGGATGGTCCGCTGGACGGACCACTCGAGTTTTCTGCGAGCAGCAACGCTTCAGCCCGCCTGAGTTCGTTGAATTTGAGAAACTCCTTCGCAGAGTCCAATTGCAGTTTACGACTAGCCGGGAGCGACTCAAGATGTTCCAGTCGCAGCCGACGAATGCCAATTGGGAGTCGTCGAATTTCATCCATTGCTGCAGAGATTTGTGATGAAAATGACTCGCGCTCTTGGGCTGTCAACTGTTCATACGAGCGGCGAATTTGAGTTGCAATCCAGCGATCTTCTTGAATGGTCAAGGATTGCGTTTGGTTTACGTTGCCGACAGTCGCCACTTGATCTTGACGTTGCGATGTCCTCAAATCGGAAAACTCCAGCAGCTTCGCTAAGGCGTCTTGGTGGCGGCCATTTTTTTGCAAGCCATGAATCAAAAGCCGGAGATAGGGAGCTCGTTGATCATCAAACGAAAGCTCTTTCGAAAGGGAAACCTGATCGACATAGCGATCAAAATTAGAAGTAAGCGCTGCGATGCCGGCCCGATTGTTGGCGATGGCGATCTCGGCATTGTTTGGCTCCATCGTGCGCGCCTTCGCGAACAATTGTAACGCGGTATCCAAATCACCCTTAGCCAACGCCAATTCGCCTTGATAGGCAAGATTCAATGCTGAAACCGAGCTGCCTTGAAATTCGGCTTTCAACTGCTCTGCTTTGAGCTGACTCTGAAATGCATCGCGAACTTGATAGCAGTCGATTTGAAATGGTGAAGTGGAAACCAAGCGGTCGCCGAGAGAAGTAAGATTTCCCAAAGCTTGGTCTACTTTGACCGTCTCAACAACCTTGCCTTTCTCCAAATCAATTTGGAGGATCTCATTTCCGGAAGTTGGAAGATAGTATGCATTTTCACGTCGAACGCCTCTTCCAGCAAGCTGATCTTTATTGGGGAACTCGACAGCAGGCCATTTCTCACGACCCGTTTTAATGTCGATCGCGGCAAACCACGATTGGCAAGCGATGTAGGCAACACCATTGGCCGCGCCTGCGACATATCGCACTTGATCGAGACGCGAATCATGCGAATGCCAAAGGACTTTGCCGGTTTCTAACGCAACAGCATAAACACCATCGCCATCGGTGGGCGCGAACAAGATGGTACCGTCGACGATAACAACCGATGAATCTGCCGATCGCCCTGTTAAAGGCGCAAAGCTTCCCATTTCCATTTGGCCAAATTGGCCGAACTGATTCGCTGATTCGCCACCATTTCTTGTCGGGTATTGAAATGCCCAGAGCAGCGCCTGCGAAACTGAATCATAAGCGACGAGATAACCAGACAGCGTTGGGCAAACGATCACCGTTCCATCTGCAGCAGGGGTTGAACCAACGTTGCGTCGAAGCTGGTCAGCCGAAATGGCGCTGTAATTGGTTGCTAACGGCTGTCTCGCAAGCACTTTCCCCGTTGCAGGATCGAGTACGAACAAGAAGACATCGCTATTGAGCTCTGCCATTACAAACAGCTTGCGATCGTGCGGCAAAGGAGATCCCAAAAACAAACAACCTGCCAATTCAGGTTCGCTGGGGCTTTTGGCTCCACCAACTTCCCATTTGATTTTTCCTTCTTCTCGAACGCTCCAGCACTGCAGTACATTGTAACCGCGGCTACCCTGCGACTTTGCAACCCTTGCGTTTTGACCGAGAGCAAAGCTTTCCGCTACATCGATCGCTGGCAGTTCGCTGATACCGAAAATGCGTTCTCCATCGCTTGAGATCATTCCTAAAACGGTTTCACCCCACACGCGTCGCAGCAGATAATCAGGAGCAGGTTGGTTTAGCGAATGGCTATCGCGACCAGAGAATCTCTCCATGGAAAAGCCCAATGGCATTCCGCTGTAAAAGCATTCCCAACCCAACAATCCCGTCTGTGTATCGATAGCCACAATGCGTTGGTCGTAAGTCGATGTGATAACCCACTTTCCAACACCAATGGAGGTTCGCGACGGAATGAAAGTAGACTTTCCCTCAGTCGACGTCATGCGTCCTTCTGCTAACGTGTCGCTCATTGTCTTTTGCAAGTTGGCTTTGTGTTGCTTTGACTCATGCAACTGTGCTGTCCAACGAAGGTATGGGTGCGGCATTCCTGCGCTGGAGTCAGCATTGCGATTGGGATTACCTCCGATGTAATGAGGTTGTTCCACAGGCTTCTTGACCTGCTTGAAATCCATCAATCGCATTTCATCCAAGATGGCTTTCGAAACCTTGGTGCGTCCATCCCACGATATCTTGGCGCCCATCCAATCGACGGTAGCTCGATTGAATCGCTCGCGTGTCGATTCCAACACTTGGAATGCCTTGGCTTCGATTCCAACGGATTGGTACGCAGCAGCAGTCAGCACGCCCAACGCAGGGCCAAGTCGATCTGATGCGTTTTTCTGTTCAAAAGCAGTGGCAAGGAATCTGGCAGCACGACGAGCCTCTCCCTTTCTCAACCAGTATTCGCCAACAATGATGCATGCATCCTGTCCGGCTTTGGTAAAACTATACTTCCCGGCGACCTGCTCAATCTTTTCCCAATCCGAATTTGTAATCGCTTCTTCGAGAAGCTGATTAGCCTTGACGCCGTATCGCAATTCCAATCTCTGAAAACCTTCGGCCGGCAGCGACGCAATCAAGTCCATGGCGGCGCTGAATACACTCCCTTTGGCACCTTCGACGTTATCGTTCTCCTCTTCGTCGATCATGAAGTAATCTGCACCTTCAAGCTCGGCTTGCTCGTTCACTTCGATGCCAAGAAGGAGCCCCAGACCGAGCGAAGCTTCGCTCCACTCTTCTGATTCGATATTCTGCTGTACCTCATCCAAAAGCACTTGGACTTCGCGTGGCTTAGGCATCAAAATCCCAGCCGACGGAATCTGGGTAAGCCCACGACGCTGACCCCATGCTCGCGATGTATTCCAACAAACGGCCGTACAAGCAAACAAGAACACGACTCCGGCAAACGAAGCACGACGCAGCGTCGAACCCATCCATTGGCTATGCATTTTCATTGATCCAGAACGTCTATCGATCCCAAAATGATACTACCCGACAGACCCCTAGTTTAACCGCTTTAAGCTGTTTCCGCACGGCACGACCAACCAATTCACCAACCGCAACGGCAGTTCCTTCTCCTTCAGTTGGAATTCTTTTTGCCTGTCAGCCACAACGTTGGCCAAAACATGGAGCAGAAAGCCCCTTCCCTCTGCGACACGGTGGAAAGTCCTGGCCGCCTAAGATCCGCAAAGAGGAAGATATCTGTCGGCAGTTATGGGGATCACGACAGCATGCGGGGCCGAGAAAACCTATGGGCTTACCGTTCTTTCAGGATCTTGACCGATTTGCTAGCTCTGGCGAGGAATTCGGTTTTTGGTTCGCCCGATTCCAAATAGATCGGGCTGCCGATCGTGATCGAGCTCAAAAGAGGAACCGGCATGTACTCTCCGCGAGGCAGAATGCGATTCAGATTGTCCATGTATACCGGAATCAATTCCAGATCGGGACGTTTCTTTGCCAAGTAGTAGAGTCCGCTTTTGAATTCCCCCATTTCTCCGTCGGCTGCCCGACTCCCTTCTGGGAACACAATCAACGAATACACATCTCCGATCTCGCGCAGCATGAGTTCAACGGGGCTTTGGTGCACCTTGATCTGCTTGCGGTCAATCAGAATCGCGTTGAACGACTTGGCTAGAAATCGGCGTAGCTTTGAGCCACCCCAGTAATCTTGTGCTGCGACTGGGCGAGTTAGCTGCCGAAGCTGCTGCGGCAAGCAAGACCAGAGGACAACAGCATCCAAGTGGCTCGTGTGGTTGGCAAAGTAGACTCGCTGGCACGTGTCCGGTTGAGCTCCATGCCATCGCACGGTAAAGCCACTGACCAGCTTTGCCAAAAATGCCAACGTGTGCCCGGTCGCCTTGCATAACGGCGTCAGCGGCTCGCGCGAACGAAAAAATTCGTCGCTTTCGCCAAGGTTTCCGGACTGTGTCGAAGGAATTGCTGCCAAGGTAAATTCTGTTTGTAACGAGTGACCACCCTACGTTCAACAACGTAGTCGCTCAATGGTTGCTCAAGTACGAAAAAATACAAGGGTTCAGCAAAGAATTCTAATTTTACCCTAAACAATCTTGCGGCCTGCGTCTGCTCAATCCTAAACTCCCTGCAAGCTGCCACATACGAGGTGCCTTTCCTAACAGTCATCGCAATCTGCCTATGTTTCCTAAACTAAACGCGAACAAATCCCTAAGTCGATGGGCGCAGGACTTTCGAGTTCTGGTTGCCATTGGTATCGCTGGAATGTTGGCAAGTTCGGTTGGCTGCATCCGCAAACGCTTGACGGTTCGAACTAACCCGCCTGGCGCGATGGTGTATGTAGACAAGCAACCGATTGGACTGACCCCCGTCTCTACCAGCGTTGTATACTACGGTACCCGAAATATAGAGACAGTCCGCGACGGGTATCGAACAGAGAAATTTTTAAGGCGTTTCAATCCACCGTGGTATGCGATTCCTCCACTCGATTTCTTTAGCGAATCGTTGTGGCCTTTCGAGCTGAAAGACGAACGCATTGTCGATGTGCAGCTTACGCCAGAACCCGTTGTACCCAACGATGCTCTGATCGCAAGCGCCGAGCAACTGCGGTTGCAAGCGAGCCAAGGAGTCGCGGTTGCTCCGCCTCCAACCATCGGTCCAATGCAGCCCATTACGATTCCGACAACACCCAATTCGTCGGTCCCGTTTTCAACCACGCCCTCGCCGTCGAACCAAGTCTACCCGAATTTGCCTGCTACTTCGCAGCCATTCAATCCCAACCCTCCCATCTTGGGACCGGTTTACCCGTAAGCAATTCTCCAACGCAAGCTAGCCAACCGTTAGCAACAGTTTGCATCGCGTTGAGGTGTTAGGGCCACGCTTGAGAATGTAAGCTTACCGCTGTAACGTTCTAGCTTTCTGTTATGCTCAACTTCGTTTCTGCATCGCAAAACGTACCGTTACTGCTATCAACAGTTGTTGCTAGTTACTGACTTTACTGCCTACTCATCGACTTAGATCGAGCTTTAGAATGCCTGCCAAAGAAATTGAATGGAACGCACAAGCCGTTTTTGAAGCGATAGCGGCCGGACTGGGCTGCAAACCAAAACAAGTCGCCGCGGCCGTAGAGCTCCTCGATGCTGGCAACACGATTCCCTTTATTGCTCGGTACCGCAAGGAGGCGACTCAAGGGTTGGATGAAATCGCATTGAGGGCTATCGAGGATGGCATCGAAAAGGCTCGTGAACTGTTCGCACGCAAAACCACGGTGCTTAAAACCATCGACGAACAAGGCTTGCTGACCGAGGCGTTGCGAAATCAGATCCTCCAGTGCGACGATTTGCAAACGCTCGAAGCGATTTATCTCCCCTTTAAACCGAAACGCCGCACGCGGGCTACGATTGCCCGCGAGAGAGGCTTACAGCCTCTGGCTGACATTTTGCTGACGCAAGCCAAGCTTGGGCGATCTCGCAGCGATGTTCTGAAACCATATGTAAAGCCCGAAGCAGAGGTTCCTGACGAAGCGGCAGCACTGCAAGGGGCGTTGGACATTGTTGCTGAAACTTGGTCTGAAGACGTCGAAACGCGCGTGTGGCTTAATCAGCAATCGATGCAATATGGCAAAGTCGTATCGCAAGTAAAGCGCGGGAAGAAAGACGAAGCCGACAAGTTTGAAATGTATGTCGACCATAGTGAGTCCGTCGCTCGCATCCCGTCTCACCGTTACTTGGCAATGAAAAGAGGAGAATCCGAAGGGATATTGCGAGTGGGAGTTGAAATTGAACCCGATCGCGTTATCGGACCGATGCGGACACATTTCGTCAAAAACCCGCAGTTCGAATTCCAAACGGATCTACTTAAAACAGTGGATGACTGTTTCGAGAGATTGCTGATGCCGGCCGTGGAGTCCACGGTGTCACAGACCCTCAAGGAACGAGCGGACGAAGAGGCGATCGCCGTATTTGGACGCAACCTACGTGAACTTTTGATGGCGCCGCCGGCTGGTCCCAAAGTGACGCTCGGAGTTGATCCCGGATTTCGAACTGGATGTAAACTCGCCGTCGTCGATGGAACGGGCAAGTACTTGACGCATGCGACCATCTTTCCCACTCCTCCTCAAAACGAAACGGCAAAAGCGACGCAAACAGTGCTCGAACTGATTCGAAAATATGGAATCGAACTGATCGCCATCGGAAATGGAACTGCCTCGCGAGAAACGGACTCCTTCTTTGGCACGCTTATACGGGACCATTCCTTGCCCATAACCAAGGTGATGGTCAGCGAATCCGGTGCATCGATCTATTCTGCCAGCGAGCTTGCATCGCACGAGTATCCCGATTTGGATGTGACGATTCGAGGCGCCATTAGTATCGCCCATCGTCTACAAGATCCGCTCGCAGAGCTGGTCAAAACAGACCCTAAAACGATCGGTGTGGGGCAGTACCAACACGATGTCAATCAGCTGCAGCTTCGAAAATGCTTGGAGCGTGAAGTGGAGTCGTGCGTGAACAGCGTAGGAGTGGATTTGAACACGGCGAGCGCCGCTCTTCTGACGCATGTTTCGGGAATCGGACCTAAACTCGCCGAGAGCATCGTGCGCTTTCGAGATGAGTGCGGCAGTTTTAAAAGCCGGAAGCAACTCACCAAGGTGCCCAAGCTTGGCGCCAAAGCATTCGAACAATCGGCTGGCTTTCTTCGCATTCGAAATGGCGAACATGCCTTGGACAACTCCGCAGTGCATCCAGAAAGTTACCCTGTCGTTGAGAAGATGGCCAAAAGTTTGAACGTCCAAGTGGATGCGCTAGTTGGAAATGCGACGCTTGCCCAGAAGCTGAACCCCTTATCTTTTGCCGATGAGCAGTTCGGCAGTCTGACCATTGCGGACATCATCCAGGAACTGGCGAAGCCTGGCCGCGACCCTCGCAGCGAATTCAAGTCGGTCCGATTCAATGAGAGCGTAAAGGAAATTAACGACCTGAAACAAGGCATGGTATTGGAAGGAGTGGTTACGAACGTGACGCACTTTGGAGCGTTCGTCGACCTTGGTGTACATCAAGATGCACTGCTCCACATATCTCAAATGTCCCATACTTATATCAAAGATCCCAGCGAAGTAGTCTCTGTGGGAACGGTGGTTCGAGTGAAGGTGCTCGAAGTTGATGCGCAGCGGAAGCGGATTTCGGTTACTCTGAAAATGTAGGTGCAGTCCACTTGTATGATTAGCAAGTTTTTTGTTGCATGCAACAATCAAACTTAGGTGCAGTCGATTGTTTAGAACGCTCTGTTCCCATTTCAATCGAAATTCGAAAGCCAGGAAGACAGTCACCGCGATTGCCCTCGAATGGGAAGCCAAATACTGATTTGTGACGTCGTGCAAGGTTCCTGCTACACCTGGCTCGCAGTGGAAACGAGTTCGCATGGTTGGCCGTTGGGATCGATCACAAGTTGTTTGGCGACGGTATCGATTTTAACGGTCGTCCGGACGTTGCAGAGAAGGGCCCTTTGTCAGCAAAAAATATCTATAAATACTTTCAGACTGAAAACCTACACTGATTAGTCGACCTATGCTTTCATTCGTACCCCATTCGGGGGCTACTGGACTGTGATATCAGCTTTGATTCTGGAGCCTAGGAATGAAACGATTTGGACTGGTTGCGATGGCATTTGCTTTTTGTATGTCAGTTTCTGGAAACTGCTTTTCGCAGACGGTCTCACCGGCGCAGTCACCTGTTCGTCCACTGGGGCTACAACCAATTGGCCCTGTCATGCTCAACGGATCGGATGCCCGGAGCCGAGAGTTTAACTCGACAATCCTGCCAGAAGTTCAATCGATCATTCGGCAAAAACTGGTTTCGGGAAAAGTCTTCGACGACTTGGGTACTTTTCCGTTGGATGCAGACAAGCTTCTGATGCCTTATGCAGCACAGCGTCCGATTCGCATCTACTTTATCGATGAAGGTGCTGGTTATCAAAACAGCCTTGGCTTTTCCTACTCGTTGGTTGGGTCGGAAGATCGCAGCGCTGCGGTGCTGCTTTTTCCTAATGCGTCGAAGTCCGCTTCAGGTACCAATTCATGGAATCTAGGTACGCCACAATTGGAGCGTACTGCTGACCAACCACTTAACACAGGTGACTTTATCGATTTGGGAAATGGAGGAGCGGGTTGGCAGCTTGACTTCTTTGTGATCTCGCAGGGAGCTACCGGCGGACAGCATAAGCTTTGGGCAGATAAAAGTAGAAACGTCGACCGAACTCAACACGTGGTTGCATTTCAAATTCCCAACTCAACCTATTTGATCATCTCGTTTGAAGACATGCTCTACGGCGGAGATGCTGATTACGAAGATTTGATCTTGGTTGCTGACATCGGGTTCGACTACCAAAAACCGTTCCTTTTGCCTCAATAGTCATTAATTCGGATTTGGCGGCCAACCGTACCAAAAGCATAAGCTACCTTTGGGAGGCATTTTCTAGTAGTTCGCTCATCGGCACATTCATGAAATGATAAAGTTAAGAAGAGTCACAAGAAAGCGAAATAGACGAGCGGTCGCTACGGTCGAGCTCGCCGTTTGTCTGCCTTTGTTAATGATATTCATTTGTGGCGGCATTGAGATTTGCCAGCGAATCATGTTGAAACAAACGGCAACGTTGACCGCCTATGAAGGGCTGCGGCTCGCCGTTCGACGATTTTCCACGACAGCGATGGTGCAATCCCGATGTGAGGAGATCTTGAGCGATCGCGGAGTCAAGAACGCTTCCGTCGTAATCAGTCCTTCGGCAATTGAAACACGTGCACGCAACACCCCGATCACCATTAGTGTTACGGTTCCATGGCAAGGGAATTCGCCGATTCACTTTTTGACTGGCGCAACGGGTGAGATCAAAGCCCAGGGAGTGATGGTTCGCGAATGAGCGTTCAGTTCCCGCAAATACGAGCAGTCGATTCCCGTTCGAGCCAAACTGCACCCCGGCACCATCTTGCTGGTGAGGCTTCGAGCCGACGAGGTGCTGTCACGATTGAATTCGCTGTAAATGCCAGCTTGTTCTTTATGCTCATTTTGATGAGTTTTGAATTTGCAAGATTCATGATGGTTCGCCAAACCATGGATCAATCAACCTACGAAGGTGCACGTTATGGGATCATTCCGGGCCACACGGCAGATGGGGTGAGAACCAAGACGAGCCAGTTTCTGACCACATTTGGGATTCGCAATCCCACGATTACGATTACTCCAGCGACGATCGACTCGAACACTCGAGCTGTGACGGTAGAGGTCACTGCGAACTTTTCAGATAGCGCGTGGATTACTCCCATGTTCGCGAGAGACACCATCATTCGATCACGAATGACCCTCGATCATGAAAATCTTGCCGTGTTGCTTTACGATCCATAAAGGCATAGATCATCCCGCGAACTAGTTCCATGGATCGGGTAGCATCGAATAGGAATTGACTTCATCAACCTAGGTTAAGAATGTTGGCCTAATCATCATGAGCCGCAATCGTTTCAAAACAACTAAACGAAAACTGATTCCCACTCGCTCCGCCAAAAGCAGGCGTGGCGCGATGATGATCTTTATTGCGTTCACGATGACCGCCATTGTGGCTGTTACCGCATTGGCAATCAACACATGTTATCTAGAGCTAGCGAGAACCGAATTACGACTGGCTGTAGACGCATGCGCGAAGGCTGGGATTGTGGAGCTTGGAGAAACGCAGAATGACGCCAGAGCG
This sequence comes from uncultured Pirellula sp., assembly GCA_903920425.1. GTDB lineage: Bacteria > Planctomycetota > Planctomycetia > Pirellulales > Pirellulaceae > JBKCUI01. Next base: position 19,854 of record CAIXME010000885.1, read on the forward strand.
ACGGCCCGTGCTCGCGCGATCGGCGCCATGAATTCGATTGCTGGTAAGCCCTTTGCGATGTTGGATATCCTCAAGGGTACTTATACGAAGAATGCCGATGGCGTGCATGAGTTCATACCATTCAATGACAGACGATTTAACGGCACCGTTAATGCGCTTTATGTAACGGGCCCGGATGCAGCAACAGGTGCAGGTAAGGGGACGCGAACGACACTGATGTCGAACGTCAAATTTGGGATGTTCATGACTTCATGTGCGATCCGCGCAGATCATGATGTTTCGTTGGTCCTGGACCGAAGTGGCTCCATGGCTTGGGATCTATCCAATGTTGCGTATTCGTACCCCAACGATTCGAATGGGCCAAGGTCTCGGCTGCAGGCGTACTTTTCTCCGCCCCATGCATCAGACAGTCGATGGGCCGCGGTCCGTTCATCGGTGGATACATTCAAACGTGTACTTACTCGTACACCGGACAATATTCGCGTCGGAATGGTTTCGTACAGCAGCAATTTCACCTTCGGTGCCTGCGTATCGACGGAAGTAAACACGGATCTTGGATTGTCGGGCAACTTGAACCAGCTTTTGACCAAGATCGATTCGATAGGTTCCAAGCCTATTATTGGTGACACCAATATCGCAGCGGGCTTGCAGGCTGCGATCGATCAAGTATCCCAAGGTCGTGTTACGGCCACGAAGACGGTTATTTTGTTTTCTGATGGACGAAAAACCGAAGGAGGCGACCCGGTTGAGTTAGCAAGACTGGGGCGTCAGATGAATATCGTAACGCATGCGATCGCTTTCAGCTCTCAAGCGGATCAAGCATTGATGAGAGACATCGCAACCGCAGGTGGCGGCAAATATGTTTTCGCCAACTCCGTGAGCGAACTAGACGACGCCTTCCGCAAGATCGCCGAATGCATCCCCTCCATGCTAATCCACGGCCTAGAATAGGCCCGGGGACACAGCTCATTCTTGGAGGAAGCTCGTCAGGCCCTAGATTAGGCCTGGGGACACAGCTCATTTTCGGAGCAAGCTCGTCTGTTTCGAGTTGGATATTGCCGTAGGTCCACGATCATACGCACTTTGTCGGTACCCAGAGAGAGAACTAGTAAATTAGGCCCGGGGACACAGCTCATTCCGGAGGCCCGGGGACACAGCTCATTTTCGGAGCAAGCTCGTCTGTTTCGAGTTGGATATTGCCGTAGGTCCACGATCATACGCACTTTGTCGGTACCCAGAGAGAGAA
>CAIXME010000886.1 GCA_903920425.1 uncultured Pirellula sp.
ATCCAGCTAACGGACAATCTCGAGAAGCTCGGCAGATTTGCGGAAGCCGATCGGTATCGCATTCAGGCGTTTTCCTCCGTCGCATCCAAACGGAACGATCTGTCCGAAGAGCCGTTGTTTACCATGCCATATCGCCAAGAGATCTCTCTCGTGATGGAGCAGCTATGGCTGCGAGAGGAAAACCGAGCAGCTCTGCAAATCCTCATCATTCAATTGGCCAAGGCTGCCAAAGAGGAGCTGCGGCATGCAGGCGAGGCCGCGAAGTACGTTCGGATGCAAGCCGTTCAGGTATCCAAAGTGACGTGGCCGAACACGGATATAGAATTCAAACGCATTAACGCCTTCTTCGCGAACTCTTTGGAATCGCTGATCCTAGCGGCCATCGCGGAAAAGAATGAGAAACTGACGGATGACTTGATTCGAGTTGCTCATCGCTGTAGTCCTCTCGATATCGACCTGCCAATCAGTGTTGTCCCGGTCGCCGAACGGGTTTTTGGCAAGGAAGTTTCGGACAAGTGGTTTGAACTCTTTTACGTTCCCATGCGCAAACACTTGATCGAGTTTCCCGAAGACACGTTGATTGGCAATAACGCTGCATGGCTCGCAGCATCGTGCAATCGACACCTCGAAGAAGCCCAGAAGATGTCGTCGAAAGTGGTTGAGAACATGCCGACGGCAACCTACCTCGACACATTGGCCGAGGTCGAATATCGCCTAGGAAACGTTACCAAAGCGATTGAGCTTTCCGAGCGATGCCGCCAAATCGAGCCGCTAGACAAACACCATCAAGAGCAATTGAATCGGTTTCTGGCTCGCAAACCTTAGGCCCAATAGTATCCATAAGACGCAGGATGACCGCATTCACGCCGCGGTGTTTACTGTGCCTGCTCGGTTCAATGTCGTAAAAGAAAAACGCCTCGCTTGAGTTTCAAGCGAGGCGTCTTATTAGATTCGGTTCGAACGTTAATCGAACGTTATACTTTTGCTCGAAGGACGTCTGCTGCGATACCGTCTAGGTAATCGTCTTCGTCTGCATCGCCTTGGCTTGCTAGGTACTCATCCAGAGAGAAGACGTTTTCGAAGTCTTCGCTCGATGGGAGAGGACCGTAGACAACACTGTCGGCATTGTTCGACTTCTTGCGAGCAAAAGGAACATCGACTACTTGAGTTTGTAGTTTCGAGGAACCAACGGTTACGGTTGGAGCTGCTCCTTCGCCTTCGCCTTCGCCATTACCTGCCCCAGACGAATTGAGATGATTGATAACCATCAACGCATCGAGTGGTGACAAGTAATTGTCGTTGTTCACGTCGAGGAAGTACTTGCTCGAGCCACCTTCACCGCTTGCTCCGCCGGAGCCGCCTGGTGGAAGCAAGCCCTTGCTGCCGGTATTCATCGAGTTCACAAGAATCAGAACGTCGATTGGCGAAACCGATCCGTCGTTGTTCACGTCGTACGGGTTGGTGAGGTTCGTGTTGCCTTCGCCGCCGCTCGATCCGCCGCCACCTGCTGCTGCAACGATGGTGATGGAGTCAGATAGATATCGGATTTGATCTGGTGTGAGCGGGGTGGTTGGCTCGAATACCAAGCTGTCGTGGAACGGCTTGATGTCGGCTGGGTCACCCAGGAAGTTTGCACGACCAACATTACGCGCTGTCATCGTGATGATGAACTGGAGCTTCTCGCCGAGGCCTGCTGGAGTATCGCTGGTTTGGACGGAGCCGATTTCATTTAGCAATCCAGGGATTCGAACGTCACCAGACTTGCCGTTGCCGTATGCAGCGGAATAGCTGATCTTGAAACCTGGGTCCGCGGCCTGCGAGTTTACCGAGACCAAGCCCTTATCGTAGAGGATGTCTTGGAACGCAGCGAACACACCTGGCTTGGAAGCGGTTGTTCGTAGATCTTCGACATA
>CAIXME010000887.1 GCA_903920425.1 uncultured Pirellula sp.
AGAACATCACCTACTTTTACCATAATTTTCATTAAATACTAAATCCCATGGCTTCATGAATACGGTGGGCCGAGCCGGCGGAAGCCATGGCAAAGCACGATCGCCAGAAAGATGAGATTCCTCAAGACCACAGCGATCGGATTTACGCTTGGAGCGCGAGAGGCATGTGAACTCGGCCAAGCCTGTGACAGAGCAGTCCCAAGCGATTCCATCCATCTAACGCTTCTTGGCCATTCCCAAATGCCGCTGAGCAACTCGGCATGAATGCCTTCCTTACCAACGCGTGCTCCGACGATACCGCCAACGATCGCAGCGGTCGTATCTGCATCACCACCACATTCGATCGCTGCGGTCACCGCCTTTTGAAAGTCGTCCGGAAAAGAGAGCCAACAATGAATGGCCACCGGCACTGTGTGATAGGTGTACCCCGAAACACCGCGACCAAGACCAAGTGCATTCGCGTACGTTAGAGTCGATTCGCTCTTTGCAACCGATGCAATCGCAGACCGCAGCATTTCAATCAAATCGGAAGCTTCGCTTGGCAAGGCTTGTGAAACGAGCTCTATCCATCGTGCAGCATGGACACAGTCATTCTGTGAAGCTTCTCGAGCGGCGAGTGCAACGGCGACGGCTCCAAATTCGGCCTTGGGATCAGTATGCGTTAGTCGAGATGAGGCTCGAACGAATTCGAGCATCTTGGGAACGTCGTCAATCGTCGCACCGAAAATCGCAGCTCGCATGGCGGGACCGTTGCCTGCAGAGCGTACGCCGGACTTCGATGGGCGGATGCCAAGCCACAGCTTGATACAACTGCGAGCCGTGGCTTTTCCAACGCCAGCAGGCAGAGCCAAAATCCACCAACGCAATCGGGACGCAAATCGTCCAGTGAACGCATCAACGTGATCGCCGGATTCGATAAGAGACTGCGCCACCATGCACGTATGCTCGGTATCATCCGAGATCATGCCACGCCCGAACACGAATCGATATCGCTCTGGCGGCCCCAGTAACTTGCGAGCGCGACTTGGCGACATCCCTTCATAAGGTAAGCCAAGGGCATCACCCACAGCGGTTCCCAAGATGCATCCGATGATCGCCTTCTCGTTCACCATCAACCTAATTGCCTGCCACAGTTTGAGCCTCGAATTCGTACTGCCTCAATTCTAGCAACTTACTAGCCGAGTTTGCCTATTCCCCGCGGATATCGCTCGATGTTGAAGCGGACAATACCTCTCGCTTATAACGAGAAGTTCCAGGTTCGATTCCTGGTGAAGCTACTTGAAATTTGGAACAACTTCGTAAGTCGAATCTCACAGCTCACATTTCCATGTTTACCGTTCCCACTACAATCACGAGAGCCGCGGATTGCTCTTTCGGACTAGCTATTGTGTGCAGAAAGGTACGAAATCAGCTTTTTGCCAAAGAGCGGAGGCTACAACCATCGGGTACCAAAACAATTTGCTTCGCGCCACTCCATAAGTGTGAGAGACATCGTCGCCAATGAAAGTAATGATTATCGTGTCAGGAATTGCTGGACTTAGTGCGGCAATTGCATTGCGTAAAGCTGGTTTGCAAGTGGTTGTATTCGAGCGTGCAAAACAGCTGACCGAGGTTGGAGCTGGGATCAGTCTTTGGTCCAATGCCCTACGTGCACTCGACAAGATCGGAGCGGGGGCAGTTATTCGCGAAAGGATAGAACCACTTCGTAGAAGCGAATTTCGC
>CAIXME010000888.1 GCA_903920425.1 uncultured Pirellula sp.
GACACAGTGCCGTTGCAGCAGTCGAGCAATCTGGTTGTGATAGGTCACATCGGACAATGACTTCGATACTGGCTTCTGTTCCAGCAAACAGCCAGGGGCTGCAGTCGCGGAGACCAGAATCGCACGTTGACCCAGCGCGGCTTCTAATGCGTCGCGGAGATAGGTATGCCGCGGCGCATCAATCGAATAACCGAATCCATATTGGTCATCGATCGCACCGTGATAGACAATCGTGTGCGAGCGATCGAGTACGAAGACGTCCGTCGTGCTGGTTGCCGTTAGATGCGCTGCGAACCGTGAATCTTTATCGAAGGTGTATTCCGCACCCGATGCAAAGCGTGATGCCGCAGCCTTCATTTCGTCAAGCTTATCGGTTGCAACGCAGTTGACCAAAATGAACCGGACGCCCCGTGACGCGAAGTCCCGCTGAATTTCGACAAGCGTTGGTAAGTACTTCTTGCTCAGCGGGCAACTCGTGCTGGTAAACGCAATGACGGTCAGTTCGCTTTTGGAGTCGCCGTGAAGCTTCTTCGTTACCCCCTCAAGATCCGCAAATTCGAAGTCAGGGACGAAGCGACCGATGCCGTGCTCCCCGGGAGTGATCAGCTTCGGTCCTTGGCGAACCGGAGCGTCAAGGGACTTTGCTGGCTCGGCTGGAACAACCTCGTCGCTCGAGTTGTTCCTTCCCATTGCTCCGCCAATTGCATTCTTCAAGCGACCGCGCAAGGCAGCTCGCGTGGCTTCTTCTTTCGTGATCTCGCCGTTGCCATCCATGTCGAGGGCTTTGAAAATAGCCGGCTGACGTAACTCATCTGGGGTGACTTTTCCATCGCTGTTTCCGTCGAGTTGCTCGTATCGCTTCTCGATCTCCTGCTGTGCGTAAACTCGCTTCGCAACTGCGAATCCAACAAACACGACCAGCAGACTGCTGATACCCCCAATCACTGTTCGTTTTAGAATCATATATTTCAGCCGTCCTTTTGTTATTCCTGCCTGATCTGTTGCTAATTGCGTCGTAGCCAAAGATTCCATCATGAACCTTGCCTTTCACGTCGGTGAGGCGCATATCCCGTCCCACATAAGGAAAGGCCAATTGTTGGTGGTCTTTCGGTCATCAAGTATCGAAACGGAATTTAATTCCATACCCTGTCCCTATTCATTTGATTGAGTCTCCTTGATCTGCATCCATTGGTCCGACGTCGGCCCAAACCAGTTAGTGATGAGTTCACGACGACGGCTTGCGTTTGTTTCGGTCGAGAAGATTCGGTACGGATCTGTCAGATGTCCTTCGGGACCATAAAGCGATTCATCCGCCAATCGCGAATCTACGAGAGTGAAGGTGGTAACCGAACTTGCTCGATCGAACTCGCGTTCGATCACTAGTTTGCGAATGGCTTTTGTTTCGCGATCCACTTCGATGATAGCGCGCTGAAGCGGACGATTGGTCCACTGACGTCGCGGCGTTGCCACGATGATGGTCGTGTCGGCGGAGCCTTCGGACATCTCCAAGCGACAGTACTTGAGGAAACCTTGAAGCAAGGTTTCTAAGTTCAACGTGTAAAGATCGCCGATGTATCGCAGTGGAATTCCAATTTCGTCCTGATTCACGACGACCGCACGCCGTGGACCTAGCGTCATCCAAATCGCCCCCTGGTCATTGCGCCCCCAGGCCCAATCGCGATAGCCACGCATCTGAACCCAGAACCGATCACCTTGAGTGGCCACACGGACATCGCGTGGGAGTTCAAATTTTGCTTTGTTCGACTCTCCTCGCTTGATCTCAACCACATAGATGCGTTCGATGGGAGCTGCATGTGTTCGCATCGCAGACTGAACGACTCGCGATGCGCTCGCAAAAGCCTCTCGATCGCCTTGCATCGTGAAGAACGAAACAACGATTAGCAGACTTGCGGCCAACACGAGCCAGCCTGACCTCCATGACCAACGCCGACCAAGTATGGTTGACGATACAACTGGCGTCTGCTCTTTCACCGGAACTAATGTCTGCGCGCTAGCCAGATCAGTTGTGTCACCAATCGTGTCGATCAACGCCGTTAACGGCTCTTGCCCCAGGTTCTCCTCTAGCAGAGTGTCAAGCAATAAGTGATCGACAAGCTGCGACCGAAGCGATGGATCAACATCAACAAGGGCATGCAGCTCGAAGATTTCTTCATCCGATATCGCGTCGTCGAGCATCTTCGACATCAGTTCTGCGAATCGAGCATGTGAACTCACGATGCACCCCCTTCGGATTGCAGTTTCGATTCGATGCAGGCCATGAGGGCTTGTCGAACACGATAGAGAGTTTGGCGTATCGAGGCTTGAGGCCTGCCGATGATTTCGGAAATC
>CAIXME010000889.1 GCA_903920425.1 uncultured Pirellula sp.
CCAACTAGCCATTAGAGATTTGAGGGACACAAAAGCGGACAGGATATCAGCTAGCAACATCCGGAACCAGCAGTGCTCCGAGCGGCTCGCAAGCGAGGTACGCGAAAACGTCCTCCACGGTTCAATCCATTCCGGCCCCCCATCAAATGCTGAATCCCGCTGCCCCCGGCCTCTGCTCGTGCTCGTGCTCGTGCTCGTGCTCGTGCTCGTGCCCGTGCCTGTGCCTGTGCCTGTGCCCGTGCCCGTGCCCGTGCCCGTGCCCGAAATCCACCATGACGCATTTCAAGCAACCAAGCGATACAAATCGCTCATCGCCGGCACAATTCCGTCGCCGAAAGATTCGATTCACGCTTAAAAATCGTCAAATTGGTCACAATATGAAAAAATATCGTCAACATGGAGCGAGTTGCGGTTGAATATTGGCACGACTGTGCACATATTTGACAGAGATAAGAGCTGTTTGCATTTGTCAGTGACAGAAATCCGTCATCCCCTCCATGATTCCTTCCAATCAACTCAACGGGTCGGTCGTTCGACGAGCCAAGTTGCGAGAAATGATTCGCGAGCATGGTTTCGTATCGATTCCGGATCTGCGCGAGGCGATGGAAGTGAGCGAATCGACCATCCGTCGGGATTTGGAAGCGCTGGAGGAGAATGGCGAAGCCAAGCGGACGCACGGTGGGGTTTTCTCGACGGGCCCGACGACGAGCGTAAAGCAATTCGAGACCAAAAAGAACCCGGGCCAGTGGGACAAGAAGCGTTTGATTGCGTTGGCCGCGGCGGAATTGATCGAAGACCATGACACATTGCTTCTCGATGGCGGCAGCACGACGTACGAGCTAGCGAGGCAGTTGGTCGATCGCCCGTTGCAGATTGTGACCAATTCTCTGCCGGTGGCCAATTTGTTTTCTTCGAGCGACTCGGTCGATTTGGTTTTGCTGGGTGGAGCGTTGCACAACCGAACAGGTGTGACGCTTGGCAGTTACTCCAATCAGATGCTTGAGTCGCTGAATGTACAAAAAGCGTTTTTGAGCGTTGCAGGGGTGAATGCCAAGGGGTTCTACAACAGCAACATGCTCTTGGTCGAAACCGAGCGAGCCATGATGCGATGTGCGGATCGCACGATCATTGTGGCGGACAGTTCCAAGTTTGGCAGATCAAGCCTTGCGAGGCTGTGCGATTGGAGCAGCGTCCACACACTGGTTGTGGATGACGCTTTGCCCACTCTTTGGAAGGATCATGTCGAGCATGCCGACGTCCAGTTGGTATTAGCAAAGGGCGACTTGGCACAACAGGGTGGGACGCAGCACAGCGCTACACCTGAGTATTCATCCGTTACCGAACCTATCTTAACCGAGCAAGTATCGTGACAACAACTATCCCCAATTTAGATCCCAAGGCTATTGAGTCGCTCGTGCGCACGGCCGTTCTGCGAGCGCTCGGAGGCGGCTCTGGCAGCGATGGATCAGCTGTATACAAACCGAATTTGGTGGTGAGCATCTCTGCCCGGCATATCCACTTGACCGACGAGCATGTTGAAAAGCTCTTTGGCCCGGGGAAAAAACTGACACCGGAAAAAGGGCTGTACCAGGATGGGTTCTTTGCTGCTGCTGAGACCGTGATGATTGTGGGTCCACGGCGTCGCATGTTGCCAAACGTTCGCGTGCTGGGACCGACTCGAAAAGCCAGCCAAGTGGAGTTAGCTTACACCGACGCGATCTCCTTGGGTATCGATGCTCCCGTGCGGCACAGTGGAGACATCGCGGGGACCCCGGGTTGTGTGTTGGTTGGCCCCGCCGGAGCGGTCGAGCTCACACAAGGCGTCATCCGTGCAGCGCGACACGTGCACATCAATCCGAAGGATTGTGCCTATTACGGAGTCAAAAATGGTGACTTTATGACGTTGAGTGTCAAGTCGCCGCAATGCTCGGTAACGTTCGAAGATTTGCTGGTACGCGAAGATGCGGCGGCAAAACTCGAAGTGCATATCGATACGGACGAAGGTAACGCTTGCGATCTAGATCGGGCGACCTCCATTGAATTGAAAAAGCAGCAACCTTGCAAATGCCACGAGCACTAAAAAGTTGTTGTCGATAAACCTCGTTTTACACCCTTAGTTTCCTTCCTTTTTGGAGAAAGTTTTTATGGCTAAAGTGAATGAAGCGCTCGGCATGATCGAGACCAAAGGCTTTGTAGCCTTGATCGAAGCAGTCGATGCGATGATGAAGGCCGCGAACGTCAAGTTCCTCGGCTGGGACAAAGTTGGCAGCGGGCTGGTATCGGCTTTTGTCAGCGGCGACGTAGCAGCTGTTAAAGCAGCTACCGATGCCGGAGCGGCAGCAGCAGGTCGAATCGGACAAGTCATGAGCGTGCAAGTGATCGCGCGTCCTCACGATGATCTGCATAAAGTACTCAAGGTAAATGCTCCATCGGCATCTGCTGAGTAGTTTTCCACAACCATCAAACCATTTAACAATCAAGAGTATAAACAACATGCAAAATGCAATTGGACTGATTGAAACCAAGGGTCTCTTGGCGTTGATCGAAGCAACCGACGCGATGGCCAAGGCTGCCAACGTCGAGATCGTCAAGCGAGTGGATATCGGCGGCGCTTATGTGACCACTATGGTCAGCGGCGACGTTGGTAGTGTTCGCGCTGCAGTCGAGGCAGGTGCCGCGGCAGCATCCCAAGTTGGCGAACTCGTGAGCAGCCACATCATTCCTCGGCCAGCCGAAGGATTAACGGCAGCGTTCTTCAAGTAACAACCAAAAACGGAGTGATGGAAAACCATGAAGGTTCTTGTTGCCAATTTAGGCTCGACTAGTTTCAAGTACCGACTGTTCGACATGTCCACCGAGCGCCAGCTTGCTCGTGGGGGTGTGGAACGTATCGGTTCCCCCGAGAGTCGCTGTTTCGTAGAGATCGGTGACTATCGTGGCGAAATGACTCGGGCGATTCCTGTTCACGGCATCGCCGTCGAAGCGTGCATTTCTCAGCTGACTGATCCAACCCATGGTTGTATCAAGGATGCTTCTGAGATCAGCGCTATCGGATTCAAAGCAGTGCATGGCGGACGTTTGTCTGGCGTGCAACGTATTGACGAACATGTGTTGGCGGCGATGGACGAAATGAATTCTGTTGCTCCGGCTCACAACCCGCCTTACATGGCTGCAATGAAGCAGTTGGCGGGCATGTCGCAGATTCCTTTGGTGGCTGCGTTCGAGACCGATTTCCATCAATCGATACCCGATGCTTGGAAACACTATGCTCTGCCAGCGAGTATTCACAAAGCGCTACCGATTCGCAAATGGGGATTCCATGGCGCGTCGCATCGCTTTATCGCCGGTCGGATAGCGGAACTGCTCGGACGTACCGACGCGAGGGTCATTTCTTGCCATCTAGGTGGCAGCTCCTCGCTTTGCGCCATTCGAAATGGCAAGAGCGTCGCAACGACAATGGGTATGAGCCCTCAAACTGGATTGCCTCAAAACAATCGAGTGGGTGACTTGGACCCCTATTGTTTGCCGATGTTGATGCAGCATACAGGAATGGACTTGGAGAATTTGCTGCATTACTTGTCCACCCAAGCGGGACTGCTCGGACTATCCAATGGATTGTCTGGGGACATTCGCGATCTGGTTCAAGCGGCGGATTCGGGTAATGCCGATGCCAAGCTTGCGTTGGATGTGTATGTCGCGGAAATTCGCCGTCAAATGGGAGGAATGCTGGTTGCTCTTGGAGGTGTAGACGCCATCGTCTTTACAGGCGGTATCGGAGAGAACGGCGTTCGCATTCGGCAATCGATTTGCGAAGGCTTAGAAGACTTGGGAATCAAGCTTGCTGGTCCCCAAAACGAAGCTGGCAACTCGGAGCGCCGGATCGACGATGCTTCGGGCAAAGTCCAACTTTGGATTGTGCCGACGAACGAAGAATTAGTTGTGGCACGTCAAACGGTAGCCGCAATACAACGTTAGTTCCAATCAAACAAGAGACTGTCCCATGTTCGTCGCAAAAGTTACCGGTTCCGTGGTCTCCACGCAAAAAGTGGACACGATGATTGGCCAAAAGCTACTCGTCGTCGAACCTTTTCGGCTGGAACCCAGCAAACGTTCGGAGCTCGTTACGACTGGCCGAACTTTCATTGCCGTTGACACCCTCGGTGCAGGTGTCGGCGACATGGTACTGATCACTCAAGGTAGCAGCGCTCGCTTTACACCCGAGACGAGCAAGTTGCCCATCGATTGTGTCATTATCGGTATCGTGGATACCGTGCACATCGAAAAGAACAATGTTTACAAACGTCAATAATCAACGCGCAGTACTTCTATGCAAATCAATGAGAACCTGATTCGATCCGTTGTCGAACAAGTGCTGAGTGAAGTGCGAGGCAGCCAGCCATCGCCCAACCACGCTCCAGCAACCACGACCAATTCGTCGAGCCTCGCGCTAGGACGATTCGGATTGTTTAGCAATGTCGACGACGCTGTACGCTCAGCACGGACAGCGTTTGAACAGCTTCGTGAGCGTCCGATTTCGGATCGCAAAAAGATCATCGATCATATTCGAAGAATATCGATTGAGAACTGTGTCGAGCTGGGCACCATGGAAATGGAAGAGACCAAGATCGGTCGCCTCGAACACAAAATTGCGAAGTTGAAAACGCTAGGTGAGCGTACGCCTGGCGTCGAGTTTCTGAAGACCGAGTGCTACAGCGGCGACCATGGTTTGGCGGTGATTGAGCACGCTCCATTCGGAGTGATTGGGGCGATTACCCCGGTAACCCACTCTCTCCCAACCATTACCGGAAATGCTGTGAGCATGATCGCGGGCGGAAACACCGTCGTAGTAAACCCGCACCCCAGCGGACGCCGCGTCGCTGCGGAAGGTGTTCGACGATTCAATCAAGCCATCTATGCAGATCTGGGTATCGATAACTTGATCTCGCTCATCTGTGAACCAACACTCGAGACCGCTCAGCAGCTATTCAAGCACCGTAGCGTAGCGCTCATCTGCGTCACTGGCGGCCCTGCAGTAGCTCGTGCTGCTCTCAACAGTGGTAAACGAGCTGTGGTGGCAGGCCCAGGCAACCCACCCGTTGTTGTCGATGAGACCGCTGACTTGGATCACGCCGCTCGTTGCATCATCCAAGGCGCTGCATACGACAACAATTTGTTGTGCATCGCTGAAAAAGAAGTCTTTGTGGTCGGCAGCGTTTTCGATCTCATGATGTCGGCGATGGAACGGGCCGGCGCGGTTCGCTTGAACGCAAACGAAATTGCCAAGCTGACACAAGCTGCGTTGCAACCCGTGGGCGAGGGAGCTGACAAACATTACGGTGCC
>CAIXME010000890.1 GCA_903920425.1 uncultured Pirellula sp.
ATCCACGATTCGTCGTACAATATGGCTTCCTATAGCGGTGAAGCCCAGCCACTCACAGCTCCCATTCCAACGTATGAGGAACCAGTTTACTCTGGCTCATGCAACACCAGTTGTGCATCGGGCTGTAGCAGCATTGGTGCTTCGAACGTCTGGTTCGAAAGCGAAACCTTGCTGTGGTGGGGTAAGGGTCTAACAGGCGCTCCTTTGGTCGTCGGTGGAAACTCTCCAACCGCGTTGCCAACCATTCCACTCGCCGGTGGCAGCAACAACCCAATCGGCAACGAAATGCTGGTCGGAATGCGACTGGACATGGGAGCTTGGTTAGATTGCAATCAAAACTTTGGTGTTGGAGCTCGTGGTTTCGGTATCTTGACCGACGCTTCGACGAAAACCTACACCAATGGTGGTAACTCGACCGGGGTACCATTCTTCAATACAACCATCGGTGCACCAGATACTTATCTGATCAATTTCAACGCTGGTGGAAACCTGGGTGCCAACACAGGTACCATCGAAGTCAAAAATGACGTCGATCTAGTAGCCGGCGAGCTCTACGGACGAGCCCTGTTGGCACGTGAAGGCAAGAGCCGCGTTGATTTGTTGGGCGGTTACACCTTTGTCCGTCTGGACAGCGAACTGGGACTACGCACTCAGTACACAGACGGGATCATCAATCCTATCCAGAACGGTACGGTAATTACGACTCAAGATACGTTCAGCACCAAGAACCAGTTCCATGGCGGACACATTGGATTGCTCAATGAAATCAGTCGCGGTCGCTTTACGTTCTCGGCTCTGGGCAAGATTGCTTTGGGTAACGTAGAACAGACTTCATCTGTCTCGGGATCCTACCGTGAAGTTGTCGGCAACAACGTCGTAACCGACTCGCGAGGCCTCCTCGCTCAACGTAGCAACTCCGGTGTGATCACTCGCAACCAATTCACGTTCCTGCCAGAAGCCGGTGCCAAGATGAAATATCAACTTGGTCGAGCACAGCTGGGAGTTGGTTACTCGCTCCTCGTATTCCCAAGCGTAGCGATGGCAGGCGATCAAATCGATCGTAACATCGATATCGGCGGAATCGCAGGAACGCCAATCGCTCCTGGACCGAAGTTCACAACCGATACGTTCTTCCTACATGGACTAGACCTCGGTATCACCTACAAGTTCTAGCGAACGGTTCGCTACCTAGCGAACACGGTTTGGAAAATCATCAAGAGTTCGTCCCCAGCGATGGGGATGAACGCGTTTTGCTACGAAACCTTCTCGACGCAACTACGGCTCCTCGACCACTATGGTTCCAATCCTCATCAACGATATCGGTCAATGGCTCGATCAGTTTAGCGAAGTGCTCGACCGATGGGAGTCGATTCTCAACGATGTTCAAACGTCGTACATGATCGGCAACATCAACCGAATCTCGGAACTTTGCCCGATGGGCGAGGCAATCCACGTCGAGATCCAGCAATGCAAAGAGGCTCGAGAAGGATTGCTGCAGGGCGCTGCAAAGCTTGGATACAGAGTCCACTCGCTTCGCGATCTTTCGGTACAGTTAGATAGTCAGTGGCCAGCAATCTGGACCCACCGACTCGGAAAACTAGAAAATCAATTATCTCGGATCCAACAGCTCAGCATGGGTCTGTGGATCTCTGCCTTCCAATCCAAATCCTACGTCTCAGAATTGCTTTTGATCCTTTCGACGGGCAAGTCTGAATCGGCAACCTACGCACCCAATGAATCTCATTCGCTTGAAGGCGGCTTCCTAATCAACGAAGCTGCATAATCGCGAACCGATTCGCTAGTACACCCCGTTTGGCAAATAAGCGCAATGCACATTGCGCTTCGCCGAAAGAGTAGTGGCATGAGTCTTTTTAGTGCAGTTCAGGGGTCAGCAAACGCGCTTCGCGTCGCGCAGCTCGGGTTACAAGTCGTTGGCAACAACATTGCCAACGTTAACACGCCAGGCTATATCCGTCAGGAACTAATCCAGGCACCTGCGACCGGATACAAATCCGGCGACTTGATCATCGGCCAAGGTGTTCAGGCCGTTGGCATCCAACAGAAACTAGATAACTTTGTTGTCGATCGGCTTCGTCAGACCCAGAGTCAGCTCTCCTATCAAGAGCAATTAGAGAGCACGAATACCCAAATCGAAAGCTTGCTCAACGAGCTCTCGTCCACGGACTTCTCCTCGAATCTCAGCCGATTCGCGAATGCATTTCAAGACGTAGCAAACCAGCCAGGAAGCGAATCGGTTCGGGTTCTCGCTATTCAACGCGGCCAGGAACTAGCAACGCAACTGCGCAGCCTCTCGGGCAACGTCGCTGACATTGCCGCAAGAAATAGAACGGACATCGGCGCAGCAGCAAACGACATCAATCGTATTACCGAAAGCATCGCCAAACTCAATCAACGGATCGTTGAAGTGGAAGGTGGAGCGCTTTCGAACTCCGATGCCGTCGGATTGCGAGACGAACGCCTCAAAGCACTTGATGAACTGTCTACGTTTGTTGACGTTTCGGTCTCCGAAGAACCCACCGGAGCAGTGACGGTCTTTGTTGGTGGTGATTATCTCGTTGCCAATGGAATCCCACGTAAAGTCAAAGCCAGCCTGACTTCGTTCGAAGAAGGAAGCCAGTTGGAATTGCGGCTTGCAGACACCGATGCTCCTCTCCAAGTCTCCGGGGGCAAGGTAAGAGGACTTTACGAAACCGCTCGCGCTTCCTCGTCCACAGGCTTTCAAAGCAAATTGGACTCCCTCGCTGGAGACATCATTCGGGTGGTGAACCGAATCCACTCACAAGGCCAAGGGTCGACTGGTTTTGCAAGCACGACAGGGGAAACCATAATCAATGACGCCAACATTCCGTTAGAGCAGTCGAACCCCAAGCTAGATATCAGCAATGGCTCCTTCGTTATTCAGATTAAAGATACGCGAACAGGACAAGTAAAGACTCACGATATCTTCGTACAACAGCAAGGCTTTTCCACCGATACAACCGCAGTACAACTTTCGAGCTCGATCGATGCGATTGATGGTATCTCCGCAAGAATTACCAATGATGGCCGACTCGAACTCAAAGCAGATTCGGAGGCGGTGCGATTTAGTTTCGCAGACGATACTAGCGGGGTCCTTTCCTCGCTCGGTATCAATACTTTCTTTCGTGGGGATTCGGCTTCCAATATCGAAGTCCGCCCGTCGATCGTTTCGGATCCATCCAAGCTCGCCGCAAGCCTTCGCGGAGTCGGCAACAGCGCGGACAACGCAATCAAAATCGCCGAAGCGTTCACGAAACCATCCGAGCTACTCGCCGGTCGCAGTATCAATGGCCTCTACGATGCGATGATTTCCGACACCACGCGAGAAATCAATTCCCAGAAAAGTGTTACCGATGGTTTGCGAAACTTCCAGCAAACACTCGAGGCACAACACTTAGGTGTCTCAGGCGTCAACCTAGACGAAGAAGCAGTCAAAATGCTTTTGTACCAAAGGGCATTTCAAGCGACCTCAAAACTGGTCTCAACCGCATCTGAAATGCTCGACACACTCGTGAACATCATTTGACAGCCATATGCTCAGCTCCTTTTATCCAGTCGTTGCCGGTCGAACAAGCGATTCCCTATCGCGGAATCGCTCTCTCTATCAAGTTCAAGTTGGCAAAATTGGAATCCAGCAACTTGAAGACCAACTGAGTTCGGGCAAGCGGTTTAGCTTGCCCAGCCAAGACCCGACGGCAGCGATCCGCGTCATTGGGATCCAACGGGAAATTGAGTTCCGCGACCAAACGCTTCGAAACCTCGACTCCTCTCAAGGCTATTTGAACGTTACCGAGTCCACCCTCAGCAATGTGCAAGACGTTTTGACGGAAGTGCGTGGCCTGGGAGTCGAGAGCGCCGGCAATCTGAGCAGCGAGTCCGAACGGCAAGGCTGGATCTCACAAGTCAATGCGGCAATCGATCGGCTTACTTCGGCAGCCAACACTCGCTATCAAGACCGATTCATTTTTACCGGTGGCGAAATCAACACCGAGACGGTCAAATCGCTCGGCACCACCGTTCAATTCACCGGTGATGACAACAACCTTTTGACGATCGCGAACTCCGGGGAATACATTGCTCACAATGTTACCGGCCAAAAAGCGTTTGGACTGGTCTCCGAGGGCAAAGTTTCAACAGTCGATCTAGCGCCTGCTGCTCTGTCGAGCACTCGCCTCGCCGATCTGAATGGCGGACAAGGCGTTACACCGGGGGCCATTCAGTTTTCCAACGGTCTGGAACGGGTCTCGGTCGACTTGGCGGATGCAGATACCGTTGCTGATATCCTTTCCAAAATCAATGGCGTAGTGAAGCTGAGCGGGCGAGACGTTCAAGCGACGGTTTCCAATGGATCCCTAGTTTTCACCTACACCGATGGTGATACGGGAATTCTCAATGTGCAGGAATCTGGAGCAGGACGCACCGCCGCGGACTTAGGGGTTCTATCTAGCACCCCCACTCCGTTATTACCAATCGTTGGTAATTCGCTCGATCCGGTCCTCAGACCCACAACCCAACTGTCGCAACTCAATGACGGAGCTGGGTTCGATGCTAGCCAAGGATTTCGAATTGAGCAAAACGGCAAAGTCTATGTGATCGATATATCGGCAGCAAACACCATCGAGGATGTCACCAACACAATCAATGCATCAGGTGCATCAGTACGGGCGGACATTACTCCGGATGGTCGCAGTCTTCGAGTTCGCTCTACACAGAGCGGGGCAGACTTTAGCATCGGTGAAAATGGAGGCGGACTGGCCGAGCGCCTCGGCCTGCGTACGTTCACAGCACAAACTCGGGTAGACCAGATCAATTACAATCGCGGTATCTCAACGGGCAATGCCGCAGACATCTCGATTCTGCGAAATGACGGCAGCGATCTTCAAGTGGATTTAGACGGCAGCACTACAATTCAAGATGTGTTGGATCGCATTAATTCTCACGCCAGCAATCAAGACCCCGCAACCAAAGTGACAGCGTCACTCAACGCCCAAGGAAACGGTATCACTCTCAGTTCGGAAGCCTACGTTCCGGACCCGCTCGGCCCTCCGCTGACAACGACTCCGGGTCCGATCGTGATTCGGGCCACCGGCGGAAGCCAAGCCGCTTGGGACTTGGGGCTTCTTCCCCCCGGCCAGTCTCAAATCGTTTCGACAACGTCCGGAACATCTTACACGATCACAGGAAAAGACCCGAACCCTCAAGAGGTCAAAGGTGTTTTCAACTCTCTGATCCGACTTCGAGAA
>CAIXME010000891.1 GCA_903920425.1 uncultured Pirellula sp.
CGATTGATGGCCTGGTCCTCCACTGCTGGATTCCACCATCGGTCGAACAAGAACACGTAGTGACAGAACTGCAGATTGAGGCCAACGGCGCCCGCACCGTAGCTCATCAAGATCACTTTGTTCTTGGGATTGTTTTTGAATTGATCGATGACTCCATCCCGCTTGTTGGATGGAATGCGGCCGTGATACTGCAACGGATGGTATTTCGCGAGTTGCTCGTTTAACACGTCGAGCGTTTCCACCCATTGACTGAAGATAATGGCTTTCTGTCCGCTCGCAGCGACTTCTTCTAGATCTGCTTCGAGGCGTTCCATTTTGGCGCTCGCTCCGGTTGCTGGGTCGAAATTGCAGATTTGCTTTAACCGCAGAACCAACTCAAAGACGTGATGTATTGTTACCGACTCACCCATTTCCGAAAGCTGGACGATGCCGTCTTCTTCTGCTGCTTTGTAACTAGCTCGCTGTTCGCTAGTCAGCTCCAGTTCGGCCGGCCTGAACAGCTTCGGAGGCATGTCCGTTAGGACTTTGTCTTTCGTTCGGCGCAAGATGTAGTCTTGCGTTGCTTTGCCGAGCGACTTTAGGTGCATATCATCTCGGAGATATCCCGGCGACAGGAACTCGAAGATACTGACCAAGTCTTCCACGGAGTTTTCGATGGGGGTCCCCGTCAACGCCCAGGAGCGAGACCGTGGGATGGCACGCACGATTTCGCTGGTCGTGCTGTTCCGATTTTTGATACGTTGCGCTTCGTCGAGTACCACCAAATCAAAGTGCAGCGAGTTCTCTTCGAACACGTCGCGATCTCGCATCATCAATTCGTAGTTGGCAATCTTCACTGGAGCTTGAGGATTATTCCAAATCCAATTCCGCTTTGCGTAGTCCCCTTCGATGATCGCCAAAGGAATCTCGGGAGCCCATTGTTTGAACTCTCGCATCCAGTTAGTTACCAATGGCTTGGGGCAAACAAGCAAAACGTTCTGCAATTCCCCAGACAGTAGGAGCATGCGAATCGCGGTGATCGCTTGCATCGTTTTCCCCAACCCCATTTCGTCCGCGAGGATTGCAGCTGCCCTCGGAAAGAGAAACGCGATACCCTCCATTTGATAGGGAAAGGGCTGAAACGGGAAAGTCAGTTTCGCAGACTGGACAATCGTTTCCAGAGGCGGCTGCAATACGTAGTAGAGCCGATCCTCCAGTCGAACCAAGTCTCCCGGGGGCCGCATCCGAGTGATCGTTGGACGTTTTTTGGCAGCGAGTTCCTGTTCCTCTTCACCGTCGGTAGCGACATCAACGGACGACTTGTCTCCAATACCGCGGCCTTCTTTTTTTTGCGGTTCGGGTGCTGCCCATTGCGGCGACTCCGGAAACGAAAAGCCGATCGTCTTAGGAAGAGACTGAGACAGCTGGATAGGTAGCACGCGAGGTGTCGCAAACGATTCAATGCCCGATTCCGAGGCAGTCTGATTTTCCCAAAACTGGATAGCGCATTGCTCCGGCTTCCCCACCAAGTCTGCTGATCCGAGCGAGGTACGGTCGTTGTCCCAAAAGAGGACAGGCAAGTCATCCGCGAACCAACTCGGACCGACGCAATCGTGTGGAGACTTGTCGGATGATTGCAACATGGTTACGCGGCCTTGGTGGCAGGGTGTGCTTCGAGTATCGCTTCCTCAATTCGACCGAACGGCTCCAACAGGTCGATAGGCGATTTGTTGGTATCGAACAACGATTCGAATGCACGGGCATCGGACGCATACTCGGGCAACAAAGTGAAACTGTGCCCGAACGCTTTGAAGCGATGAAACTGATCTCGCTTGGTCTGAGGACGCAG
>CAIXME010000892.1 GCA_903920425.1 uncultured Pirellula sp.
AACGAGCTTCATTCTCAATGCCGCTGTCGTCGAGAATCTCAATCACAGCCATCAGTCCGTCCTCACCACGCCACGGAAACTCAATCTCTTTCCCGACGAGAGAGTATTCAACGGCAAACTGCTTCCAGTGATCAGGTAAGAGATCGTGATTCATTCTTTGCACATAACGGTACGCATCACCGTGGTCGAGGCAAGTGATGCATGCTTTGAAACATCGGCTTCCCTGCGCCAACGGCGCATGCGATTGCAATCGACAATGCAACTTCCATGATCGTTGAAAACGGACTGCGACGGTCGTCGAGAAATCATTGAAGCTCTATGGGAGGCGAACCCAGGCAGTATATTGAACAAATACGAGAAGCAGGATAATGGGAACAGTCACAAACAGCCAAACCCGCTTCGGAATCGTCGCGAGCGCGACACCAGCCATGACGGAAATCGAGGTAGTTATGAGCTTCAGCCAGAGAAAAGTCCCCGGTGGGCTTAACTGGCGACGCGAGCCAACGATTGGAAGTCCCAAAAAGAAGATGGCAACCCAAAGTATGGCGACAACAGATGGCCATATTGGTCGCTTGCGATTCTCGACCGGCGACGATTCGTCCGATAGGGGCATTGGCGCGAGATAAGGATTATCGGTAACCGTCATTTACGCTGGCCCAATGCATTGCGGATTGTGGAGGGAGTTGCCAAATAACGACTACGCTAACCCCGGTTGCCGTGGGCAAGCTTGCATTTCGAAAACCCGTCATCGGCAACTCGGGTTCAGCGTTTTGCTTTTTAAGCCATCAAGCGTTCGGTCACGCACGCATGTAGCTGTAAAAAGCGTACGATGTCAGTGACGAAATTGCTAGAGCGGTTACTATGCTGAGAAACAGACCTCGCTGCAACCGGCCGCAAACGACAAGGAGTGAAACGAGTATCAGGGCCGTATCCAAACCACTTGCGATCACGAAGAGAACTTTGTTGTCCATTGGTTTGGTGAATACGCCAGCGACGAAACCGGGAAGTACGGGCATCAGGAACCACCATGATGTTACGATCGTCCAGCAAAACGGACCATAGACCGCTGCAAACAACAGGGTGCGTGAAAAACTTTTAGGTTTCCCGGAAATCAGGTTGCGCCCTGAAAACAAGATCCATGCCGCCGTCAAGAACAAACAACATGTGAGAATGGCGGGTACAAGTGTTACGGCAACTACGATGGCATGCCGAGCGTCTGAATACAGCCAGGTACTTTGCGAGATCGAAAATGCCCAGGCGAGCGTTTCAGTCCCTATGATGAGAGCCGCCAACACGAGAATACCGATGATCCACCATGATTTGCGATTCGACGGAATGATGTCGCTACCCGAAGCCAGCAATGTTGATTCAGAACTCATGCGACCACTCACAATTCAACCGTTGGTTCGGCGGCTATTCTGGTAAACGTGGTTGACCTCCCTTGATCAGCCCGTTGATCGCACACATGCGAGAGTAGCCGCAGGTGTGGGTAAAAACCGCGTGTGCCTCGTATTGAACAAATTGCATTCGGACACGGCCCTCGCCGTCACAGTCACAATGCCACGCAAAACCGGGATTCCCCCTAGTGCTAAAGCCTGAATCCCGCTTTACCATGCCGTCGGTAGCCTGCCTTATAAGAGAATAACGGCTTGGCACACCTTTAGTCTCGATCGAATTGTCGTATGCGCCAAGATCACTCACGAAGTCGCTAAAACTTTGGGCAACCTTGGGCCAGTTCTCCAATTTGGTCTCATCGAAAGTATCAAACGACCCGTGATCCCAAAAGAAGATCGCACC
The DNA here is from genome assembly GCA_903920425.1 of uncultured Pirellula sp. Taxonomy (GTDB): domain Bacteria; phylum Planctomycetota; class Planctomycetia; order Pirellulales; family Pirellulaceae; genus JBKCUI01. The sequence goes on from CAIXME010000892.1 coordinate 1,798, forward strand.
GGCACTTTCACCACGAAGACCAATCAGCCATAGATTGCCACTAGAGTCGCGGCCAATAGGAAGTGAGTTCTCCGGCAGGCGCTTCGAAAAAGTCTCTTGATGCCATTCCAGGCATAGCGATGCACGTTCTTCACCGATTGCAAACAAACAGAATACATCCGATGCGGTCTCGCGGCCCGCTTCTTCGAACACTGCACAATCAGGAGTGGGGTAGGCGCCGTTGTTAGAGAGTAAGAATTCGCGGTAATCCTTCGGTAGCTGGCATGCGTACTTCCTCTCGATAGCTTGAAGCGAATCCTCCGTCAGCCTTGGTGCGTCGACAATTGGGGCAAGTGTTCGCATAGTCAGGTTGGACTCTGATAGTGTGGTTTGTATTGCTGACGCATCTGATAGATTATCGTTGGACTTGCGATCGCAACCGATCATACATGTCGCGGACAACCAAAGAATGAATAGAGTCGGCTTTCGATTCATATCGAGCTACCTGCTTTCTGACCAACTACGGCGGTAACCGAGCCGCCGCCAAAACACTATGATTTCAAAAAACGCGAGACCGGCGGCTTGGGTTCATGGCTTGGTTCGCTCGCTATTTCCGACTGCGAGTTCTCGGAATTCAATCCACTCGATATCGTTAGCCTCGAGCCAATCTTTTCCAATGTCAGTTGTCACAATCCATTTTCCGATAATGGCAGATCCATCACGACCAATGAATAGATGTCGCCCGTTCCATGAATCAAGGTTGATTGCAACATTGTAGTCCCAAGGAGAGGTTTGATTAACTACCTCGATCGCACAACCAACTTCAAGTTGACACTGCCATAGTTTTTCCATTTTAGACGCAGCAGAAGAACTATGCGGGGAACGATAGAAACGGTCTTCAGCGCTTTCGCCGTTTTCCAGTACGGGAGACTCATCCTTGTCGCGTTGAAAATTCTCCCAAGGCATGTCAACGCATTTCTCAATATTGACATCGCAGTACGACAGGCCCGCGAACGGCGAATCATTCAGCTTATTTCGAAAAGAGTCCGTTACAATGAGCGTATGCAAGCCTGGCAAAGTCAATTTGGGGCAAGAAGGTCCGGTCCTTTCTAGATTTACAGGTCCAGTGTGTCCCTCTAGCTCGTCGTGCAATCCGATGAATCCGTGAACGATAACATTCCCAGAGTCTCCCCAAATGCGTTCGACTTCAAGTTGATAGAATTTCATTACAACACGTAACTAAACGAGTGTGCCCTGATGTAGGCGAGCGAACGCCACCGATGCCCCAGCGGCGGAAAGTAAAGTCTCTAAATGCCAAAGCGGTCGATCCGCCGCTTCGTATCCATCGGATGGTTCGCATTCATTTGCACTTCAGAGTCCATTCAATCAACCCCTATCTGGCGATAGGATAGATGGATTTGCGGTCAAGTTCTATTAGACCGATAGCAGCGGTCTCGAGTGTATCCCAATTGTCATCGATCCAGTTATCGAGGTCCCCACAGTATTCCGGTTCTTCCCAGTTTTCCATTCCTGCCCGGTATCTTATTGCAATTTCGTCTAAGTTGAAGCGATCCATCATGTCCGCTGTTTTCTGAAATTCAGCTAGTGGGATGTTCTCGTAGTATTGCCAAACACCTGACCGGGTCGAACAACACCATTCCCACATCCGCACAAACAGTTTTAAAGGTTGGGCCAAATCGCGTTCCGCATCCAATGTGCGGACGATGTCGTACAGCGTGAACACATCTCGTGATTCACATGCACGATCGATAAAGGTTTTTGAGTAATTGATTGCCATGGGATGCGAACGACCTCGATGACCTAGTCGCGGCCTAAAGGTATCCATCAATCAACGGCCGATCGAGTGCAGCGTGTGCATGCCATGTTTATGCCGGTCTTAGCGTATTGAGTATTTACTGTAGTTCTTTGATCCATGCGGAGGGACGTGGAATTCTCCGATTTCGGAGGTACGCCATGTGGTGGTCCTTATTGCGATGCAACAAGAAATTTAGCGTAACGGCGTGACTGATTGAAAAACCAGTCGTCAAATGAATATTGGTAGCGTGACTGGTCGTAGATTCCTGCGCCTCACCCGGTCCGAATTCCCCATTGTCGTTGTTTTCCAGATTCAAAGAGATAAGTCGTACGGCGAGATCAGAAATCAGCTGTTGGTGAATTGAAATCAATTCGCCGATTGAGCCGCAGGTCAGTCCGGAAACGCTAATGTCACCCTGCATGTTGCTCAATTTATTGGAAGTGACTTCTTCCGAAAGCCTGAGCCCCAACCGGGATGCGATTGATCGTTCCAAAGTATTGAGCTCGTTTGAGTTCAAAAGGACATTTAGCTCGCTAATCGGACAGGCAGTGAGCTCGATTCCTTCCTTTGTCTTGGGCATGATTCTCTCACGCATAACGGCAGCGATAACCCAGCCCGAGCGGTTGACTCAACTCAAGTCAAAAAGGCCGATCGAGGGCTTGGTGTTCATCGCTTGGTTACACCCAAAATGATTCGTGTAGTGCGTCAAACGGTTTGTTGGGTGGGTGATTTCGCATTAGTTTACCACAAAGCTTGCCGAAATCGCAATTTAGGGATTCAAGTGAATCGGCCTCAAGCAGACATTGTTCGCTGATGGAGCGCAGGAGGTTCCGATCGCCGATATCTCGCAATTCGGTTTCCAGTTGGTTGCCAAACCGTGTGATGTTGAGTGTATTGTCGTCGTTGATGTGAATTCCAAGTGCCTTTCCTGCATATTTGTGATCACAGATAGGATGCGTTAATCCATCACAGCGATCTTTGGTCTCGCGAAGTCGTCCATCAGACTCAAGCCCCGGATACACGGTCATGTACACCAACCGACTCGTGTATCGCATCAAGGTGATGCAAGTGAATGACAATAGATCGAAGTCATCGTTCGTGAACTTTGCCCATTTTGTATAGGGCGGGCCAAGCGAAGAATCTTGAAGATAGGGTTCGGTCAGAGATATCGGGAAGTAGTGGGTCACCGCGTAACGATAGTGGTTGATGACATCGCGCTGCATCATGAGGACCGCAATGGGCAACGGCGGAATCCGGAGGTGATCGCCGAATTCTTCGCAAGCATCAATCGCTTTCTGGAAAATCGGCGCTAGGTTGAGCATCAGGTCTTGGGTGTAACGCTCGGATTCACCGAGCCGAAAGGAAAGAGGTAACGAGATGAGCGAGACGAATGACGCTTCGGTGCAATCCGTTGTTATGACGCGATTTGCAGGAGAACAGAAACGCGAGTTTTACGCAGCCGTGACAACAGCAATAAGCATTTGCCGTACTGGGTTTGCAAACCGATCAAGCCTGGGATTTCCGCGAATCAAAGAGATTTTGCGACCATACGAGGAAGTCAACGCCATAAAGCAAGCCATTGCACTGTGTGGGGCAGATACCATTTCTACACGGTTTGCATACCCGCACATCGAAAGCTTGTTGCTGGATTTGCTTGCAATGACGGACTCGTCGTCATAACGGCAACCATCACCGAGCATCCGCCAGTTAGGTCTCTAAAGTCAAAAACGCCCGATCGGATGCTTCGGTGCATGGTTTTGTTATTTGCGTTTCTTGGAGCGACCGGGGATCGCAA
>CAIXME010000893.1 GCA_903920425.1 uncultured Pirellula sp.
CCGAGGTCGGCCAAGAAAAACCGATGCAGATTCGCCAGGGAAATAAAGCCCAAAAAAGCCCCAGCGCCCTGAACTAGTACTCGTAACGTTCCGAGTACGGCTTCGCTGAGTACGAGCACCGCTACGCTGAGTACGAGTACCGCTACGACAACTCCGACTAGTTACAAATCGTCCGAGAAAACGAAGGCGATATTCCCTATTGCTATTTCACGGCCAGGATCGCATCTAGCGGTACCGAGGTACGGTACACTTCTGCGGTGGCGAAGCCCGCTTCTTCAAGCAGCTCACAGTACTGATCGAACGTGCGCTCATGTCCTTCGGTACAGACGATCATGTTCAGGCTTTGCATCAGCGCCCAACGGGGACCGGATCGATCGTCCCAGATCACTTTCTCGCCGATCAGCAATGCACCGCCTTCCGGTAACGCTTCGTAAATCCGCTTGAGTAACAGTTTGATCTTGGTCGAGTCCCAGTCATGAATGATCCGCCCGAGCGCAAACAAATCCGCACGAGGCAATTCGTCGTGAAAGAAATCACCACCGACAACTTGGACTCGCTCCCGGACATCGGACTCTGCAACCATTTTGTTTGCCAACGCCAACGCATGGGGCAGATCGAATACAATCCCTTGCATCTGTGGATAGCGCTGACAAGCTGCGATAGCCAAATGTCCTGTTGCGCCACCAAGGTCAGCGATGGTTTTAAACCGATTCAAATCGAATGCATTGACGACTTGTGGGGAAGTGATCATCCCAAAACCGTGCATTCCCATCAAGAACTCGTTCATCGCTTCTTCCGTTCGGAAGAAGTGGGAGAAGATGGGTCCATCGAATCCAAATGTTTGCTTCCAACGATGTGACCCTTCTCGAATCGCGTCTTCAAGATTAGCCCACATCTTCCACATCACATTGTTGGAATACTGAATGTATCCTGTCATACGTCGTGGGCTATGCTGCGTCAAATACGTGGCAGCAACATCCGTATTGGCGTAAGTATCCTGATCGCGTGTTAGCAATCCCAGCGACACGCAACTATCAAGCAATTGGGAAAGCGCCAATTGATCGCATTGCAGGTCAACCGTCAAATCGTCAATCGATCGCGGTACAGTCAAGGCGTCGAAAACCCCCAGTTCCACCGCGGCAAACATGGTTTTGGATCGACGAAACGCTTCGAGCAAATCGAGAACGATATCGGGAGAGGCGATGGATCGGTCGGTTGAATTCATATCAGTATTTGGCTGGTTTGGGATCGAGTCACTCATTCGGTAAAGCCGAACGTGCCTCGCGAGTTCAAAATGGTGGTGGACAGTACAAGGCTAACCATTGCGATCCATAAAAAAAAGCCCTCCCGGTCTGGGAGGGCTTTAGAATTGTTGCGTCGCGATCCATCGTTTTTGACGGATTCGTTACTTGGCTGACTTTTCTTTCTCGCTGCTGCATGCGCCATCATTACAAGACGACGAGCAATCCTTACCGCAAGCTTCTAGGGAGATGCGTTTGTAAAGATAGGAGCCACCCAATGGTGAGTTCGGTTCGCCGTAAAAGAACGTGAACTTAGCAGTGTCATCCTTCAGGAACTCGACTGTGGCCCCGTATCCTTGAACCCCTTCGTCAATGGTAACCAAGTCAAGTTTGCCGTCTTTCGCTTGTATTGCCATCCACTTGGAAGAAGTGCTGTTAAGCATAAGATCCGCTTGTTCTTGGCTGCCTGTGATCGACGACAGGAGCGTACCAAAGACACCCTTGTTTTGTGCTTGAGCAGGTTCCGACTTGATCCCCTTTGCACCTTTCACCAACGTACCCTCAGGCGAAAACTCCATGTGGGCGAACGCAGATTGAATGTAATTGGACATCGAACCTGGATCTTGATCTGAGCCACTTGCTTCAGCTTTCTGGTCGGCGATTTCCCAAGTCCCGTAAATGAACTGTCCGTGAGAAGCCATCGCTTCGCGAGAAATACGTTCGTCTTCTGTTTCGGCAGGAGCATCGGCTCGCGGGACGAGGACAGCAACGTGCGAGCGGTCTTCGTTCATCATATAGTGCCAGTTGCGGGACGAATCGAAACCGATTGCGACGTGTTTGCAACCGCCAGCAACCTTGGCTGTTCCGACGAAGCCTAGAAATTCGCCTGCTTGATTGAATCGTTTGATGTGACCAATGCTCGACTCTGCAGTCAAGATTTCACCGTTTGCACAGCATCGGACGTTCATTGGGTTACAGCATGAGCCGAATCCGTCATCACCGTTTCGAAGTCGCTTGCCCCAGCCGTTCAATCGCTTGCCGTCGCGATCGTAAAACCCAACTTGGAATTTGGTGTTCTCCGCGACCAAAAGATTTTCGCCATCGGTTTGGATATCCAATTGCCCACAGCAACCATGCACATCGTCCATGACGAGCTTTGGTTCGGCCAAGTCATGGTTCAGTCTCCAGATACCATAACCAAACCCTGTCATCATCGGCAGGGACACAAACACATCGTCATCGGTTGCTGCAAGCCCAGTGGCGCTCGCCCATCGCCCCATCGAGTAGTCTTGCTCCACGGACAAGCTTTGTTTGATGCTTTCCGCCATGTCTTCAAATTGCTTTTGTGAAACCTTCAGCAACTTCAGGCGACGTTCTCTTCTGGTCTTTGCCTTTTCGGTTTCGTCTTCGGGTACTTCTTCCAGCTTTGCGATTTGCTCTTCGACCCGCTTTAGTTGCGTCTTCGAGGAGCTAATCATTTGCTCAACGCGCTTCTCATTTTCCTTTTTCATCGCCGCGATGGCTTCTTCTTTGTTTCCGATGTTGGGCGCATCGATCTCTATTTCCACCTTTCCGGAGTTGCTCATGCGAGCCACTTTGCCTGATCCCGCAACGAACAGCTTGCCCTCGGGCGAAAAATTAATTGCTTGGGGCAAAAAGGATAACGGATAAGAGTGCAGCAATTCTCCGTCCGCTTGATAGACCATAACCAATCCGGCGACATTGCCACTACCAGCACAGCACATCCAAAGATGGTTGTCTGGGCCGACACAGAATGTCTCAAGCTTCACAGGCCGTCCATCCACCATCGGCGCGATGCTACGGGCTTGCTTGTGTGTTGGCTCATTGCTGGCAGCTTCGAAAGCGACCGATGAGCTTGCCGACGAAAAAGCTAGAGCAGCCGCCAATAGCCAATTACGAGAATCGAACCACTTTACTCGCATCGAAACATCCTCAAAAGATATGCCAAGATTAGACATCGAACGTGCCACCATGTTATGAGACTGCACCAGGAATAGCAAGAACAGCTTGGCTAATACAGGATTAGTAAAAACGAATGCGTAAGTGCGTGTCCTCATTTCGGGGGGCGGACGCGACCTTAGATAGCCTGCAAACGTCGCGTCTATGAGCGTAGCGGAGCTTGTGAAAGCTCCGGCGAATCGCCCGTGGCATATGTCCGTTAGCGATGTTTGGAATTGCCTGGCGTAAAGGCTCCGCGATCGGAAGATTTACATCTTCCGCTACAAGAAGACACGGAAGATTCACATCTTCCGCTACAGGATTTGTGCGTAGCGGAACTTGTGAAAGTTCCGGCGAATCGCCCGTGGCATATGCACGTTGGCGATGTTTGGAATTGCCTGGCGTAAAGGCTCCGCGATCGGAAGATTCACATCTTCCG
>CAIXME010000894.1 GCA_903920425.1 uncultured Pirellula sp.
AGCAGATTGCCTATGACCGTTGCTGGAATAGCATCTTCGGAAATGGCTCCCGAGTCGACTACAGCCGTCGGCAAATCGTTTTGGCCATTGACGGTAATCGAAACGGTCGCAGTGCTCGTCGCACCCGCAGTGTCCGTAACGACATAGACAAAGGTATCTATCTGCGGCACGCCAACTCGAAGTGCATTCAGCGCTGCCGAGCTATTGGGGTCGTAGGTGAGCGTTCCATTGGCATTCAATGTGACCGTTGCACCCAACGTGGATACTCCATTGACGCTGGCAATGCTCAAGACGTCCAACGGACTCGGATCCGTATCGTTCCCTAGAATCGAACTTGCAGCAATAGTCAGTACCGAATTCTCGTTCGTGCTGAGTCCGGTATCGTTGTTCGCGGTTGGGGCACGATTGGCGATGGCAATGTTGATTGTCTTCGTGCGTTGAGCGCCGGCGTTATCCGTAACCGTCAATGTTCCCGTGTACGTGCCGTCTTGTGGGAAGGTCTTGTTCACGGAGATCAATCCACCCGTCACGTTACCCGTCGAGGTAGTCGAGCCATCGCTCCACACGATCGAGAACGTGTGAGTATCTGTGATACCTGGATCGGTCACCCGTGCGGAGATGGTAACCGGAGCGTTTTCGAAACCGGTGACGTCATCGGCCACGATTGCAGCTGCCGTGTTGACCGCGGTCACATAGTTGCGATCGGCTACACGAACGAAAGTAACCGGAGCAAACCCCGTTGGCGTTCCAATCACGTCCAGCTCGCGATATCCGACATATCCGTTTTCTGGGTTGATAAACTGGAACCGAACGGCTGCCACGCTGGAGGCCAATACACCGCCACCGATACTGACGCTGCTCGCACTCGGTGTGTTGGCGACTGGCGCAAAATTGATGGTTGATAGATTGACGAACAAGGTTGGATTCTGAACAGTCGAAACAAACACGATGTAGTTTTGATTGTCACGACCAGGATCTTTCCAACCCGTATAGGTATTGATCGCTGTGATGTCATAACCATTCGGATTGGTCACCAAGTCCAGATTGTAGGTCAAGGTTAGATTATTCGTGACTTCGACGGCGTCTGGATAAGGGGCGCCGGTTCTCGCTAAACCAAACAATCCATCGGTCAGAACTAATGGGTTCGTTGATCCACCCTCTATGGATTGAATCGGGCCATTGGTGATAACAGGGGTTCTGCCAGCAATCAGATCTCCACCCGCAACAGGCAATACGCTGGAACTCGACTCGGTTACAACGACAGGATTTGCAACGGTTCGTGCACTGGTTGTCGTATCCGTGATGGTGGCATTGACGGTGTAGAATCCGTCAGCGGTCACGCGAATCCGGAACATTTGCGGATCGGTCGTCGGAACCACCACGAAGGTTGCTGGCGACGCACTCCATGCCACAACGCGCGTTCCAAGTTCGGAAACTGCCGAGAGACGGTCTAGCGTAAAGGTCAGAACATCTCCCTCGACAGCCATCGTTTGATGAGCCCAACCGAGGCCATTGTTGAGAGTACCAGGGAATCCGCTTGGCGTGCTATTGATGGTTGTCCCCGAGGTTTCGTTGAGCCTCCAGAACTGCGATGGATTCGTATTAGCAAAGTCTCCGGCGCGGACTTCGTTGAGTTGGCTAGCGCTAAGCGCTGTGGACCAAACTCCAACGTCGCGGATCATTCCATCGAAGAATGAAAAAGTACCAGTTTTGCTTGAGCCGATAAAGGTCGTGCCAGCGTCGGTATTCATGGCGGACGCGTTCACAATACCGATCGATACTCCGTTGACAAAGAACTCGACCAACGTGGTGGAGCCATTCGGTCTCATCGTTGCTGCGACGTGGGACCAGATGCCGATTGGTATATTCGCAGGCACAGCGAAGTCCGTAAAGTTCGCGTTGTCCTTGGCTAACGTAAGTGTCGTGCCAGTGACGATCAAGCTCCAATTAGGAGCACCAATAACACTGGGGCGTGAACCAAACGAATCGGGTTTAATCCATGCAGCCACGCTAAAGTTATTCGGCGGAGGCTGAGGAATAACTCCAAGACTGATGCTATCGTTGACCCCATCGAAATCCGGAGCGGAGATGTCATTTTCCGAAACAATCACCACCGTGGGTGCAGAAGCAACATTAAAATTGCTTGTTGCAACGAGACTATTGCGCGGTATCCCGGACAACACATCGGAGACAGTCAGGCTGGCTGTGTAGTTACCTGGTACTGTCGGCACGAAGGAAACATTGGCGGTGGTACCGGTCGCGACCGTGACCGAATTTAGCCGAACTGTCCAGGCGTATAGCCGTGTGGCTCCGGTGGCCGCAGGTGCCAAAGCGCTTGAGGTTGACGTGAGTGTTACTAAATCACCTGTTTGCAACGCACCAAGGGGCGGATTGATCGTCACATTGGGAACGACAGCAACAAACTGCTGCAACGAACTCGACGCTCCATCGGAATCCGTAACCGTAAGTCGGACGACGTATTCCCCTGCAAAGGTCGGTACGAAGGAGAAATTACGCTCGTCGCTACCGAGGACACTCTGGCCATTGTCCGCGGTAACGGACCAAAGGTACGTAAACGTATCTCGAGTTCCTGGATCGCTAAACGTCGGCGTAAAGGTCATGAGCCGACCCAATTGGACAGGTAGATTCCCAAGATTGAGGTTCGAGATCGTCGGTGCAACGTTGTTCACCACGAAAGTGGATTGCACCGAATCGGATCCTCCGTCTGGATCGGAGAACGTTGCGCTCAGGGTATATGTTCCGTTGTTCAGTAACGTATAGTTGGGCGTCACATACACTGGAGGAGTCGCGTTAGACCATGTGTTGGTTGAACCAAGGAATCGAACTTCACTAAGGCCCGCGCGTAATCCACCGAAATTCGAGTCTACTTTCATGCGAACATAACGCACATTGTTGGCGATTCCGCTCAGACTCACGCGTTGTGCGGGCTCAGCGGACGTTCCACCTGCTTTGTTTAGTTGCATATCAGTGATGATCTGCGTCGTTGGTGACGGATTAGAGCCAACCAACAAATCAAATTGTCGGACGCCCTGGCTTAGTTCATCAAATCCAAGACCTGTAGCGTTGTATTGCCATATAAGCATATCGCTTAGGTTGTATTCTGCGCCGAGGTCAAACTCAATAAACACATTTCCACTGGAGACGGGCTCCAATGATTGCCAAAACATGGAGCTAGCAGAACCGCTTGGAAAGCCATTTGAATGTGTACTAGCTTCAAATGGTAATTGAATCGTGAGTCCGCTACCGTTGATTGTATTCGAGGCCGGAACGAAGGAAGGATTAAGAGTGCTGGCATTAACGTCGGTAGGTACGATCATCGAACGTATCGAGGCGTCATTTGCAAGTAGCGAGCTATCCCGAGCTACGTTCCCAGAACCTTCGTTGAAACGCCACCAGCCTGCAAGGTTTGGCGAATCGAATGGAACAGGCCCATCGTCTAACCTTGCCACTTCAACGGCGGTCAAGGCGCGATTCCAAACGCGAAACTCGTCGATGTTTCCAGCGAACGAATTACTGCCCGCGAAATCGCTTCCGATATACAGAGTTCCGACCGTTGCAGGCAACGCGATCGCGGTTGAGGGACCTGAAGCAACGCCATTCACATAAAGCTGCAGTAGATTTGTCTCCGTATTGAAAACGACTGCTAAGTGTCGCCAATCATTGAAGACGACTGCAACACCTGTGTTGAACTGGGTTGCCCCGGTATCAATGATCCAATTCGCACCTTCGTGATACAACGACCACCCTAGACCGCCGGTTGTGGCAGTATCGAAGACAAATCGCCGAGTGCCCAATAACGGTGTCGCTACCGGTATCGTTGGGAAGACCCATGCTTCGAATGTGCTAGCACGCTGGCTTGGTATGGAACTCAGTTGATAGCCTGTGTCGGCAAAACCGTTACCGTTCAAAGCCAACGAGCCTCGATAGGCAAGTTCTGTCGCTTGCCCAGCCGGATCGGTGATCGTGATTTGGGTTCGCATGTTTGCAGGCGTGCGATCCAATGATCCAGGCTCGCCAACAACATATTTACTAACAATCGTACCACCGATTCGAACGTTGTATTCGAGAGTGTTGCCGTTAGGAATCGGTACATCGACAGAGATCGTCTGGCCTTCTTGCACTCCCGTGCCGCCGTTTGCTAAGCCAAGATTGGGAGTAGCAATCAAATTGGGCGATGCATTGCGAATCACGATAGGGAATCGATTGCCGAGAACCGTTGCGATCGCAATCCCTTCATCAGCAGCCGTAAAGTTGATCGGACCGCTGGCCCCGCTCGTCGTGACTGCACCAGACAAGCTCCAAGGAACATTGGTGAGATTGGCAAACGTCGCGCCGCCGGAAAGGGTTCCTGGTCGCCCGTAGAAACTGCTATCGGCAGCAACTGTTCCAGATCCATCATTGAAGCGATAGTTTGCTGTGACATCGGGACCAGTCAGAGGAATACCATCGAACATATTGCTGGCCACTTCGGCCGCACTCAGTGGACGATTGAAAATGCGAGCACCATCAATCATTCCGTTGAAGAATTCAGCCGAGGATCCAGAGAATGTGCGACCAATCAAAATTGGGTCGGTCCCCTGATATCTCGCTGCCGAGCCCCGTGATGCGACCTGAACTCCATTGACAAACATGGTTTGCGTTAGCGCCGCTTGATTATAGACCCACGTGATGTGGTGCCAGGTATTTAAAGCAAGCGGGTTGGGAGCAAATGTGTCGTTTCCGAAGAAGCCCATAAAGGGTCTGTCGTCTTGCAGACCAAGAGCGAGCCCTTGATTTAGTCCGGCGGATGTGGTTCCAAAGACCGGTTCAACGACGTTAGAGGTGCCGCGTGGGAAGATCCACGCAGAAGCGGTAAAACCAGGCGAAGTTACGCTATTCAGCCCCAGAACCGTAGCTGATGAGGTCGTAACAAAGTCATCGGCACCGTCGAAGTTGAGCACCCCGACTTGGAACGGGATGCTCGTCGCTTGGCCTTCGATGGTAACCACGTTCTGAACGGGGCTCAGGATTTGTGATGGCACGGTGACATTGGTGAGCTTTGTCAAAGACGCGAGCGTGCTCGATGTGCTTGGAGCGACGAGATCCACACTGGTTCCCTCAAGCCGCAACGAACTGAGCTGTGGAAACCCTGCCAACTGGCCGATGCTCGTGATCGAGGTATTGTTCGAGAGATTTAGCGACTCCAGTGAAGGCAATCCAACTTGTTCGCCCGCTTGTGATCCGGTCGTCAATCCACGCGGTAGCAACGTACTCAGATCCGAATTGTCCAAGCGGTTGCCGCTCAAATTCAGCGACTGAACATTGACTAGAAACTCAGCGCCATTGAGATCCGTCAGGTTGCGATTGCTTGCGTCGAGAGACGTCAGCGATGCCAACCGAGAAGCCGTAAGCGGTCGATGAAGAATTGGTTGAAGCTCGAATGAGTTTACTGTCCAGCCGAGGCTACTTGTAAGAGTACCATTGTTCGCTGGCGTGGTGAGATCGGAAGCGACATCCAGCTTACCTTCATCAAATCGATAGTAACCGACGAGTCCTGCCGCAGACGGACTTACGGTATTCTGGAAATTGGCATCGATTTGTTGATCTGTTCGATTGGTATTCCAGATTCGAACTTCATCGATCACTCCATTGAAAAACGCCGTCGAGCCGTTGGGAGGAAGGTCGAAACTACCGACCAACAATCGATTTGAAGTACTGTTAGCTTGCTTGTAAAAACCGGGCTTCGTTGCGGCCAGCACTCCATCGATGTACAAGCTCATTGTGCCTGCGAAAACACTATTGGTCCCTGCGCTACCGCTAGCAACAAATTTGGCGGCAACGTGTGTCATGCGATTAGGAACAGCGACTGGACCGCTCAGCGTATCCTTCGCTGTGTGCATAGACGTTTCAAAAGTCCATCGATTGTCTGATTCTACGCTAACCGAGAACCCCCCTTGACTGTCTTGGACAGTACGAGTCGATATTGCAGTACGGTTTGTACCACTGCCACCTTCGACCATTGCCCAGAACTCGACGGTAAAAGTTGACGGATTCAAAGCAGCGTCAAAAGGCACTGCAACCGTATCAGACTCGTTATCGGACAAATCAAAATCGATGGCATTCTTGCCTGCCACAGGGCCAATCGTTACTGAATCACCCAGTCCTTGAGCAATGGCCGCTAACAATTTCGGTGAACGATAAGAAGCGAACACCGAAAAATCATCTACGAACCATGCGTCAAATTGAGGCGTGTCACCGGCAGATCGGAAACGGAAACGTACGTTTTCTCGCAACACATTGCTGGGCAAAGCAACTTGCCGCTCGATGAAGCTGAACATATCTGGTCCGCTACCCAATTGCCGATCGATCTCGACCCAAGGGGTAGTCGTATTGTTAGGATCGAGATTTTCTACTTCGAGAATCAGATCGTTGCCAGCTTCTGGCGAATCACCGTATCCAGTCCTCTGGTAGCTGTAGGTAATGAAGCCACTCGAAGCACGCGAAAGATCCACCGGGGCAGTGCGAAGTTCAGCTGCGCCTTTAAAGCCTGCTGCTCGAGCTCCGTTCGGTTCGATAGGGCCAGATCTAGGTGTGGTCGTCACTGATGCGTCTGATGTCACACTGACAATGGTTGTCCATCGAGTCGGGTCCAGTGTCGATAATTCGAAGTCATCGAAGAATTGACGTGAATTCACAGCACCTACGATTGGATCGAGAACAGGCGCTGGATTGCCAAAGGTAGTCTCACTGGATGGAACCAATTGGATCGTACCGTCCGAACCGTCCAAGTCTCTCACTTCAACGGGTTCTGCTGTTATGGTATCGCTGCCGCTGCCACCAAAGATTCGATCCAAGTCCGAATTGCCTTGAATGGTGTCGTTGCCATCACCACCTTCTAACAAATCGCGATCGGGATAGCCCGACCCCTCATGCGTTTGACCAGCCGTGGGCGCAGACATATCTATCGTGAACGCAACTGGAATCAGACGTGCACCTGAAAACACGCCACGGTCTCCCGAATTACCATCGAGAGTACTGGATACCGCGAGGCTCAAATATCGAGCATTGCCAGAGATTTCGATATCATAGGTTGAGAACGATGTTGAAATGGTCTGCGGTGCTGGAATCACGCCGCCAAAAGAGTAGTTTCCCGCGTTATTGGCAATCACCATTGACTGGCCATTTACGAAGCCGTTCAGCACAGCGTTGGTACTGCTGACGATCACCATGTTTCGAATTGTACCAGCGGTACCGCTATCACTTAGACCAGCCTTGTCGACGACCAACCTGAATCGCTGATCGCTACTGTAGCCGCCTGCAGCGCGTATTTCATTGATGTCGAACGTTACCAAACCGTTGGCAAGAATTCCGATTCCATCTTCGATTTTTAAGTTCGTCGGAACGGTTGACGATGTCCGAGTGGTTCGTAGCGCGTCATCAATGGGTCTTGAGCCCGTGGCATCATTGGTAGGATGATCTGGCGAAATTGTCTGCCACTCCACATTCGTAAAATTGAATGGAATTTGAGCAGCAGAGTCCAGGCTGAAGATTGGTCCGATAAGCCTTCTCACGACATCAACACCCAAGTCCGATTCGTCTGCTACTGACTTGAACGTATCCGAGATAATCGCGTTCTGTAGTTCTACAGTACTAGCGTCGTCGAACAAATTGCCCAGAGGTATCGAGAACGCGTTGGCCAATGCAGCTGTGCCCGTTGGCGAGAATACACGGAGATAGTACGTACCTGCCGCCAGAGTCCGCATCGAAATAGCGGTTTGATTTTCCTGAAGGGTTCCACCTACAGAGTCCAATAGATCCATTCGTACTGGGCCGTTGAGTCGAATGCTGTTTGCCGATTTTCCATCGCCTACCGTAGTAAACTGAAACCATCGCTCGCTGGACCCATCAGCAAAGTTGAACGGGTTACCACCTAGATCGAAACGATACGGCTGACCGGTACCCAAGTCTCTCACGAAGGAACCGCTTCCAGCAACCGACCAGTTTTCTAATACGTCAAAAGTGGAGGGAATTGTTCTACGAGTGCGAACACCTGTCACAAAATTGATACTGCCAGACTCGGGACCAGCAGATGCCGTGTAGGGCGCGGCGACTATCACATCGGAGACGCCATCCCCGTTGACATCCATAAAGGGTTGACTGGCTCGCGAAGCATTGGACATGTAGAACGAAGACCGAGTTGGCAGTGTGCTCG
Source organism: uncultured Pirellula sp. (assembly GCA_903920425.1). Taxonomy (GTDB): domain Bacteria; phylum Planctomycetota; class Planctomycetia; order Pirellulales; family Pirellulaceae; genus JBKCUI01. Next base: position 8,213 of record CAIXME010000894.1, read on the forward strand.
AATCGGCTGGCAAACCTAAACGACCATTGGCGTTTCGTCCTGTCGAGTCGATAAGGTCTACTCCGCTCGTTTCATTCAGTTTGAAGCGTGCGTGAAGACCAATTTCTGAATCCTTTAAATTTCCATTTGCAAAACTTCGAACTTCTGCGTTGGAAAGTGTTCGACTGAAGACACTGATATCGCTGATATCCCCCTGAAATCGCAAAGGCGGTAGAATTTCCGGATTGACTTTGGAGCTGGCGTTGCCAACGAAAACTGCTGATGCGTCGATCGTTTCTTTCGCCGCCACAGTTAACGTCGAGGAGCCGACTTCGGCTCCATCCAAGTAGATGCGCACGATGCTACTTGCTGTGTTCCTTGCAACCGCAAGGTGGTGGTACTCTCCATCGTTGAAATCGGGAACTGTGAATATGAGAGGTGACGTATCGTTAAATGACAAAGCGACTTTGTTTTCATCCCTTAGAGCCAGCGAGTACACCGGCGTATCAGTGGGAGAGACGGTTTCGTTGATTTTTAAGCCCATCAAAAGTGTTTGCGCATTTTCTGAGCTGGCTGTCGTTCTGAACCAAAGCGATGTCGTCATGTCGGCCAAGCCGTTCAATGCGCTGCTTGGCAATGTTGCAACCTCGCGTACGTCTAATGGCGCTGCTTCGTAGTTAAACCGAACGCCCGACATCTTGCGTTCCACTCCACTGGCTGCAATCTTGCTGTTGGACGCAGTGAGATTGATCATCGCTCCATTCGGGCGAGAAAACAGATCGGTGAACACATACGTTTGAGATTCGAAAATTCGCTCGCTGTCTCCGAGAGGACGGCCCGTTACCGAGATATCGCCCCGACCATCTGCGTCGAAATCGCCGCCGGTGACCGACAGATCCGCTCCCAAGATTGTGACTCGCGGAATTAATTGCCCAATCGAAAATGATGGACTGCTTGTGCCCGCGAAAATCTCAAGACTTGTTGGTCCTGCGACCGCGAAATCATCAAATCCATCGTTGTTTAAATCCCCTAATGCGTAGGGGCGAACGGTCTGACCGCCCGAACGAATAACCGTTTGACCACGGGAGCCTAAATCGTCAGTGATCCCTAAAAGAATGGGTGTGCGCGAACCGCCAATGTTTGCTCCTTCACTTCCGAAATAGACATCATCGCGTCCATCCCCATTGATGTCGCCGATAACGACTGCTGGAATTTCGTAAGCCAACGTGGCGTCAGCACCTGCGTTAAAACTGGCCACGATCTCTTCGGTCGAGAGGATGCCACTGTAGATACGGAAATCGTGGTAGGTTGCATCGGCGACACGATCAGAAGGGAACTTGGATCGCCCAAGCCAGTTGTTGCCCTGGCTTAATTGTGAGAGTGTTAGAGGTGTGGTGTAACTGGTAACCACCGATCCGTTGCGGAACATGCTAACAAGCGTTTGGCCCCCTGCTGCACCACCTTCGTCAATGGTAAACACGAATTGATTCAAATCACCATTTGCGATTCCGAAGTTGCCGGAAATCCCGGACGAGGTCCCTTGATCTACCCAATCGAGCCTACCTTGTGTTGCGCTGGAAGCCTCACTCCAACTGGCTGAAAAGTATTCCGATTGGGATGGTCCAAAGTCGAAAATGCTCGCCCATGATTGAACGGTTTCGCGGGTAGCCCAAATCTCAATCGACGCGTCAGCCAATCCTACAAGAAGATTATCGGGGAGAGAAATGTAGTCGGCAGTGTTGTAGTCACCACCAAATAGCCTAATAGTACCGGTTGGGAATCTCTGAAAACCACCTGCTCCAGAAAACAATCCGGCACCAGTTGCCGAGTTCTTAACGACGGTTCCATTAAGACCTCCGACGGTGTCGATGATCGTCGTATTGAAAATTCCTGATTCCTCGAACGTGTATCGATTTCGAAGCACTGCCTGTGAAGCATTCGATACAGGTCGAGCAACTTGAATCTCGGTCAGGGCGTCCGATTCACTCATGTTTCGCTCCGACGAAGATATGGTCTTCCCGGAGAATGTATAGCCGATGTTTTTCGTATTTTGTACAAAGTCCAGCGTGCCAAAGCTGGAACTGGAAGTAACTAGAATGTCAGCCCTATCATCCGCAGTCGTTTCGAAAACTTGAACCGACAAATCCCCTGAGATCGATAGACGATTTGAATTGGAAATCGAAGCACCCGGCAAAACGATCTTTGCGATGCTGCTTCCCAGTCGGGAACTTACAAAGAAATTTGTGAAAAATTGTGCGTCCCATGTTCTAGGCCAGGCCGTTCGAACACCCCCTTGTATTCCACTTGTGCTCCCGCCGAATACGATGTTTACGTTAATGTTTTGGCCAGCATCCTGAACAAAAGCGAGGTCTCCTAGTCCGTCGCCGTTGATATCACCATATCGATCCGCTGGAGTGCCGAATACCTTATTGTCAATCACGATGTTGGCGGCATCACGAGCAGATTCCAAGTCATCGGTATTCAGTGGTCCAAAAATCAGAAAGCTAAACGAGTCGCCTATTAGAATAAAGTCGCTTTCCGAATCTCCGTTAAAGTCACCCACTGGAAGGAGTTTCGTCAATCGATCATTGAGAATGTCTCCACGATAACCAAACGCACTGTTCTCAGTCTCGATAAAGCCATTCGTATTGGGAGTGGTTTGAACCGTGACCCCAGTTCTTGGCGGGACGGTGATCTCCAAAAACGGTGCCGCGAGCGTATAGATAAACGGCTCTGCTGGCGAAGGATTTGGGAACCCAGGTGGCAATGCAAACGTATCTGGCGAGCTCTTGATGGTGATCGTGGCTGGAGGCTGATTGCCAAAGAGCCTGTCATTGTCACCGCTTCCAGCAATCTCATCGTCTCCTAAATTGCCAACGATATCGTCGTTGCCCGGTCCGCCGTTGATCACGTCGGCCAATACGCCACCGAACAAGCGGTCGTCGCCAAAGCCACCATTGATGGTCAACGCGGATTCCGTTGCTCCCTGCTCGTAATCACCAAGCTCGATGCCCCAAGTGTCTGGTGCGGTGGCAAAAGAACCCGATGCTGGCAAGAATTGGAAGCCTGGATCGGCATGGAAGACGTCGTTGCCCGCTCGCAATTCAATCTGCGTTTGCTCAACATCGCGTGTTTGATAGTACAAGTACTCTTGCTGGAAAACTTGAGTGCTATTCGGTCCCGCTTGCGTTCGGAACGATTGAGTCCCAATGTCCCATACCAAGGCCGAGAACTCATAGCGATGCAGCAATGTGTTGTATTGCAAGGCCGCAAAGTCGGGCACGTCGAATCCACGACGGTCCTTGTCCCCACCTAAGTACAACACGCGGTCTGTGCCAGCGCCACCCAAGAACTGATCGCTGAACGTCGGAATATAGGTGCGTGTCGCTGGATCGAACTGAGTGTTCGGTTGATTGCCAAGCAGAGGTAGGAAATCAGGAATGATCTGGAACGTAT
>CAIXME010000895.1 GCA_903920425.1 uncultured Pirellula sp.
ATACTTGACCGCTGACCTCAGCGCGAAAGAAGAATACATTGCTTTGCATGCTTGTAAGCCCCGTATTTCGCTCGATCACGTCGTCCAGGGTGGTGCGTTGGAGTTCTGCTAGTTGGCGTCCACTAAAAACGCGTTCATACCAGAAACGATCTCCATCGCGCAATCGTTGGAACTGATCCGCGATGATCCGCTGCGATGTCGGACCAACCGAAGAGCCCCGTGCGTGGTCTTCGGCTAGAAAGCCAACCCAGGCATCGATATTGTCCACGTTGCCATAAAGGCTCTGCAATTGAGATTGCAGTTCTGTATCGGATGTAATCTGTGAGAAACTCGTTACACGAGGCAGGCCGTAGGAAGCCCGTGTTGTGTTGTAGTCCGCTAGTCCGTGGTCTCGTCCACGCTGGATATTCAACGCGGCTAAATCGAGGCCACCTTGACCTGGCGCTCCGAACAAAAAGTTTCTGAGGCTATCCACCAGCTTCGTATCGATCTCTTCAGCCTTGGTCGACGCCGCATACTTGAGGATGCCGTCCAATCCTGTTTGCTTGAACAGCGTGGGATTAAAGAATGCATCCGAAAGAGAAACGCCACCGTCTACCTCAATCGTTTGTCCAGCATCGTTCACGTAGGTAAACGATTCGGGACGGCCTTCATCATCGAAGAATTCGACGTCGTCATTGATCGAGCTGTGCAATCGGTATGAGGCAGTAGAGAATTCGTTGGCAATTCCTGGATTGACGTTCGGGTTATACCCTCTGTACGGAGCAACTGCACCCGATCCGATCAATGCAGGAAGCCACTGGTTGTACGTAATCGCTTGCAACTCGGCGATGACGATCTCCCGCGTCTTTTGAAAGATTTGTTCGTCGGTCAACGTAGGTTGCCGAGCGGCCATGTCGGAAGCTATCCGGTTGTGTTCTCGCACAAAAAGTGTTTGAACGGCGGTGAGTTCAATGTTCTCGTTCGCCCGGATGTCACCTGCAAGGAACAATTGCGTGTTTGGCACTCGATGGGAGTCGTTGGCCATCGTGAGACCATCCGAATTCAATGGCAGGAATTCGCCAAACTCCGTATCCTGAGACTTCAGCTTCCCGCCCGAGAAAGAACGTAATGCCGCTGCACGGGTCGTGTCGGAACCATAGACCATGGAGCCATCTATCCACGCAGACACTTGTGTGATCTGCTGACGTGGATTGGTGGTGCTGGTTCCTGTGGTAGTGTCGTATATGGACCGGCTCAGTGGGATGATCTGAGTGCCGGTGCTGTTGGGATCGAAACTGGGATCCCCTGTTGGCACAGCGATATTAAAGCTTTCTCGCGGCGTTCCGCCTTTGGTCAATCCCAGATCGTGGTCGATGAACTGTCCCCAAACATAGATGTAAGCGGACATGTCTCGATCGCTCTTGGTCAAATCCTCCGAGTGCGACGATAGCACGTTGCTAATCTCGCGCGCACTGGGTCTATCTGAACCAGCAGGAGTCGAAATCCCATCCCCGTATTCGTTAGGCGCAACGCGAATGAGTTGTTCGTCGGTGCTACCCCATTCAGGATTCGCAATGTTGTTCCCGGTTCCATCAAACGAACGGACGCCGTTGGGTTGCGTGTTGGGTGGCTGGGGACGTATGGGCGGTTGGGTGACTCGCGATCCCGATGCACGATTGAGCCGATTGATGACTTGTAATGCATCGAGTGGCGATTGGTGCCCGTCGTCATTGACGTCCATAAAGCCAGCAGTCCTTGCGTTGTCCTTTGAGTTAATCGCATTGATCAACGCCAAAGCATCGAGCGGATTGACTTGTCCATCATCATTGACGTCTTCTGGATCGAAACCGTTATGGCGATGAATGCGTTCGGGTGGGTTCCATGGGTCGCTATTGGGGCCACGATGGATCGCCAGAGAGTTGCCAATGACAATCTCGCCAATGGAGTCGCCGACGTCCACGCTAGGTGCCGCCCCGAATAGCAAAGGGGTCCCGGAGTACACTCCGCTTTCCACCAATTCACGTTTCGCGGCTTTCAAACTATCAAAGTCGCGTTGAGAGCCTGGCACGCCAGGTCCATTCATGTCTGTGCTGATCGAAAACGACACATTGTCTCGGCCGAGAAAACGGGCTACTACCTCCAGTGCAGCTGCACCGATCGCGGCCTGCTCGGTGACCACAGGCATTCCGTTGATCGGAGGAGGAAGAAGATTTTCCGCAGGTTGCATATGGTTGGCAACCATGGCTGCGTCCGCCATGGCGAATTGGACCAACGCGAATAACCTCGCGTTTTCCGCGGTACTGCTGCCGACATGCTCGGAAATCGTACGTACTAGTTCGTTGAGCAACTGGGGAGCGTTTGCTCGCGTGTCACCCACGTGACTCCAGAATTGGAGCATCTGCGTTTGGTCATCAGTGGGTGTCGGCGGTGTTGGCGGAGTCGCTTCGATAGGTGCGAAAGGCTCGCTGCTAGCTGGAACGTCCATTCCACTTTGAACAAATTCGGTCCAGCCACCAGCCGAACTCGCCATCCCTGGCAGTGCCAGGATACTCTTATCTGTTACAACAAATCCTTCTGTTGGCTTCGTTGGAATCGGGGATGCAGCGGTGTTCAATTTGGACGCAAGGATGGCGAATGCAACTTCCGCACCGACGCGTCGTCCGTTCGTTTCCCCGTCACCATCCAGCACCCTCTCTAAAGTATTGCTGAGCGCGGAATCGAAGAGAGGTTTTTGGCTCGGGTACAACTTGATGAGTGTATCGTGGGCTGCTTGCGCAACTGCCGCTTCCACGTCGACGCCACGGCCTCGTTTGGCGGTGAACAAGAACTGATCGCCGATGTTTTCTACTGAATTGTAGGCGTCGTACATCGCGCCACTAACGATTGCCATGGCCCGCGTGGTGTTCAACGTTCCTACTTGATCCGGCGATCCGGATGCATCGTTGTTTGCGTTTGCCTGAAGCATTACGTCATTCCACTCTAGAATGACATCGACCGCCATGAGTTGCCGTTGCTCTAAACTTTCAAGTCTTGGAGTGTACTTGGACCTTGGTAAAGACAAGGCGGGGCGTCCGAACTTGCGAACGCTTGTACCAGAATCAAGCCGTTTCATCAGAATTCCTCCGAAGTTGGTACATTGCACCGAGCTTCAACAGAGTTGTTGACCACACGGTTGCAAAAGATGAGAGTAGATAAGTAGTTTGAACTGCCGTTCGAAACTCACCGGTCATCTTACGAAGCCAACCTGAATTCAAAATGAAGAGAGAAACTAAGTTTGATTTTGGCTAGCAAAGGGATCCTCCGACTGGCGGTTGCTACCAGTCATGGCGAGGGATCTCATCAGTCAAAATAAAGAAGTTCTCAACTTTGTTAACAATTTTCTCTGCTGTGAAAATAGTGGCTTTGGCGATAGAACAAGGTCATCCAATACGTCTCCACTTCGATTCCAAGGATCCGGATCATGAACCGTTTTTGCATTTTCGTAGCAATTGCCATTTCCTTGAGTGTCCCACAGCTGGCGTTTGCACAGAAGAAAGCCGTACCACCTGGAAAACCTGCGACAACCCACTCGCATCCATCCAAGGGACCTCACGGGGGCGAATTGGTCGAGCTGGGCGCCGAAGAGTACCACGTTGAGCTTGTTGTGCAAGAAAAGCAAAATCGAGTCGATATCTATTTGCTAGATAGTAATGCCAAGTTGCCTGTGGCAATCGATGCCACGTTTGTGGCTTTGAACGTGAAACTGGATGCTAAACCGACTCAGTTGAAACTATTGCCAGTCGTTCAAGAGAACGAAGTGGCTGGCATGAACTCCCGATTTTCATTGACAAGCTCGGAGCTAATCAGCGCATTGCACTCAAAAGGTGGTGATGCTCGAATCACGGTCAAGATCGGAAAGAAGTCTTACGTTGTGAAGTTAGCTCATAATCACGATCATGAAAATCACGCTAAGGCCACATCGCCAACCAAGCGATAAAGCGCTCTCTCGAGCACACCTTTTTGTTCCATCCATGCACTCCTAGGAGTCTCAACGAAAAATGGCAATTCCTGGACTGAAGACGAAGGGGATCGCCTTTGCGTTGGTCGCTATCCTGATTTATGCAATCGGAATTTTGCATGGCCAATACGCGGCCAAGGGACGAATTGAATGGAACGAGATCGCTAGTTCCATCCTAAAGCCTTTTCGCTCTCAAAAGAGCACGATCGATTCCCATCAGGATGCTCATGATCACGGACACGATCATCCTCATGACGAAGCGGGGCACAGCGTTTCTGCCGC
>CAIXME010000896.1 GCA_903920425.1 uncultured Pirellula sp.
ATGCCGGTCGCCTTGGGCGCCAGATCAAAAGCCAGGGCGAGATAATAAATTCGTTGTGGTTCGGGCAATGAAGCGATCTCGGAGATCTTGCGAGCCGTCAAACCAGCCGACTCGACGTCGGTCAACATCAACTGGCAATAAAGCAATGCCTGTAGAATCGGCGCTTGGTTTCCAAACTCCCGAATCATCGATTCGAGTTTGGTTTTGGCTGTCGAAATACGGTACGAAGTCACCAGTGCGTTCGCTTCTGCCAATCGCTCTGCAAACGGCGCATCATCCGATTCGATAGAGGATGGCAACGATTCACGCGAAAGGGTATTTGCGTTGGCTTGCGAGATCAGGGAATCGTAAGCACCAGACGCAACACGAACCATGTCGCCGCCCATGTCGAGCAGCATTTCGCAATGGAGCAACGCTGGCAAAATCATGCCCCGCTGTCCCATCACTTCCATCAGATTCAACGCAACGGTTGCCGTCATCGGTGGTAGCGCTTCGGTGGCATCGGCAATCGCTTGGAGCATCAACGTTGCCCCCTCTTCGGTGTTTCCGCGAACCACGGCCACCAACGACCGATAAAGCTTGGCCAACGGATTATCCGGTTGCAATCGGATAAACTTGGCGGAAGTCTCTTCGAGGGATTCTAACTCGTTCAACTGGAGCAACAGTTCGCATTTCATTGCCAATAGCCATGGCTCGGACGGCAACGTCTTGAGGTTGCCGTTGATGCGATCCAATGCAGCAACGTTTTGCTCGCCAACGATCATGCGGTGAATCACCTGCATTTCTTGGAAGTGCTCATTGCACTTGCAGAACTTGATCTTCTTTCCGTTGCCGCAGGGGCAGTAACTGTATTGGTCCAGACTCATTGGCAAACCGATTCGAATTGTTCAGAGGTACGAAAAGCGGAACGCGTCCCTTGGACACGCCCCCATCCCAAACGATCAGTTTAACACTGTTTCTCCAAACTGCCCATCGGTTACGGAACGGGCAATCCAGACATCCCGACAAATCTACGTTTTCAATCGCTTTCAACCAAGTAGCGGCAAAGCTTTTCCCGCGATTGCCCGCATTTTTGAAGCGTCCTTGACTCCTGGTGCCAATTCAATCCCAGAGGCAACATCGACGCCATACGGTCGAGCTGTTTCGATAGCTATCTCAACATTCCCCTCGGTTATCCCGCCAGCCAACAGAAAAGGCCAATCTCCAAATGGCTTAGGTTTCGGGGAGAGCAAATCCCATCGGGCCGTTTTGCCAGTTCCCCCCCGTTGCACAGGATCATATGCATCCACCAAAAAACCGCAAAAACGCGGATCTCGCACCCCTGCCCAACGAGCGACCTCGTCCCCATCCTCACTCAATCCCCGCCACGGGACGGATTTGATAATGCGAATCAACTCCAAACTGGAATACTGCCTCGATTCCTCCAGCCAACTCGGTTGCTCGTCCCCATGCAATTGAACGCCATCCAAGGGGCAAGCTGATACGATCTCGGCTACCTTGTGTGGAGAAGCATTTACGAAAACTCCGATCACCAGCGCCCGGCCCGCGACTACCTCGGTCAATGCAACAGCCAATTCCGTCGCGACAAAACGCGGACTCGGTTCATAAAAATTCAAACCGATCGCGTGAGCTCCACTTTCGATGGCCGCCTCAACGTCGACCTTCCGCGTCAAGCCACAGTACTTGATTTTGGGCAAGCGAATTGCAGGGACCATCGAATGGCTTCAGTCAAACTAAAGGAGTAGCTTCTCGTAGATTCAAAACGACTTAGTAGATGGCTAGTCGTTACAATCGTCAATCAGTTACTAAAAATAATCCACCGCGATGATATGGCCGACAATTAGCCATACTCCAAAGAACATACAACCAATCACAGTATTCAAAAACTCGACAGACATAATTCGCGACCTCTCTAAAAAACTGAGAAACCGCCATCCGTAGTGTTCGTACAGAACGCTTCTGTACGTTCGCCTTCTTGCGAGCGAGTCTTATCGACGGAACTTGAGCGAAAGTTCAAAAGATTTTTTCGCGACGATTCCTCTTTCCTACACGGAATAGATTAAAGTTCTCACCGCCGCATCTATCGGCCACCTCTCGCCTGCTGGACTTCGTTCACGCGCACCCACTTTCGGCACAACCGATACTGTTTGTGAGATCAACGCAATTTCACACCTGCGTCTTGTCCGTTGTGGGACTGCTGGAACCATGCATTTCGATGCCCTATGGGTTATCCTATACACCTTTCGACTCTGACGACTTGGACGAAATATGCATTGCCACACATGGATCAAGAACTCGCTCGGCGTATTGGCATTTCATCTCCTTGTATGTGTGATGGGCACGCCAGCCATCGCATGGCAAGATCCCTCGCCGGCCCCCATCCAATTCGAAGACTTTTTTTTGGACAAAGCTCTCCGCTTGGAATTGTTCCTCACCGGTGATGCCAAAGAACTTGTCACGACGATCCATGCCATTGCCGAAGAACCTCTTTGGCCAGAATGCCCAAGCCATTGCGTGACATCGCTACCCTATGGACGATTTCGAGTGCAGGTCACCGATTCGGTTTCAAAACAATTGATCTACTCTCGTGGGTTCGACACTCTATTTGCCGAATACGCGACAACCAAACCGGCACTCGAAGGGAAAAAGAAAGTATACCCGTCCACGGTCCGAATACCTTTCCCTAAGCGACCAGTAAACCTTTCCATCGAAAGGCGAAACCCCGATCTGTCGTATTCGGCTGTCCTTTCCGAACAGCTGGATCCTGAGAGTATCGCAATCCGCAAAGAATCGGTCAGCAAACCAACAGCCATCAAGGACCTACACACGAGCGGAGACCCCAAGAATCGGGTCGATATCGCTTTTCTCGCCGAAGGGTATACCCTCGATGAAGAAGAGAAATTCTGGAAGGACGCTGAACGCATGACAAGTGCACTGTTTGAGACCGCCCCTTACTCGGAAAACAAAGATCGCTTCAACATCCGTGCAGTCTTTTGCGCATCAACCGAGTCGGGTACAGACAATCCACGCAAAGGGATCTTCAGAAATACGGTCCTAGGCTCCTCATTCAACGCTTTGGATATCGATCGCTATTTACTCGTAGAAGACAACCATCGCATGCACCAGATCGCTGCAGCGGTCCCCTACGATTCGATCGTTGTTTTGGTCAATTCGACTACCTACGGCGGCGGCAGCATTTGCTTAGACTATTGCGTATGCACCACCGACCTCCCATCGAGCCCCAAGGTTTTCGTGCATGAATTGGGACACGGTCTTTGCTACTTGGCAGATGAATACGTTGGAAACGTTTCCTACAACGATATCTTCCCTGAAGGAATCGAACCAGTAGAACCCAACATCACTCGCGAGCTAGACCCAAACAAAATCAAATGGAAAGCGTTTCTAACCAAAGATGTATCCATCCCGACGACTCAGAAAGCTGCCCGCGAACTGACCAAACAATCAGCCACCGAACGTGTCGTCGGGGCTTTCGAAGGTGGCGGTTACCTTTCTAAAGGCATGTATCGAGCGGAGTACCGATGCTTGATGGGTACCTCGGATTCTAAACAAGGCTTCTGCGTCGCATGCGAACAGGGCATCCTGAGGGTTTTGGATCATTACGCTCCAACCACGTCGAATGACAGCCCCACCAAATAGAGGGCAATACAACGAAAATCGTCAGGACGCGATCTACTCAAGCAAATGCGTATCGGTTTTCACTAACGCAGCACGTATCGCGGTATAGCACACCAACCCGATACAGACCCCAAGACAATCCGCCCAAAAATCTTGCCAGTCCGCAGTCCGACCGACGGGAATCTGCAGTAGTTCGTCAGCGCCCGCATAAAGAATCGCGATCACGCCAGCAATCCAGACGTTCTGCATCATCCTCGCAGTGTTCGTCGGTACCGCCCATGCAATTAAAAAAGCGAGGCATGTGAATGCCCCGCAATGCAGTACTTTATCGCTCTGATGGAGTTTGGCCATCAAGGCATTGGCTGGAATATGGGTCGAGATAAAAAGCAGGACCCAATATCCAGCCAGAGCGATCACCGCAACCCTAAGCCCACGAATGCTCGCTCTCATCAATTACCAATTTTCAATTAATCCCACCACCACTGATCTGCAGCGAGGTCAGCTGGTGCTGAAACTTTTCCTCGTTGCGATTCCACTTCTTTATCGACGGTCGTGGACGATGGATCGATTAATTTTCGTGCAGCGATATGAACCCCGCCACCGATCGGCGTGACCAATTGTGCGTCCTTCCAGACGACATTTACTGCCGATTCAACTTGCGTTACACCCACTGCGGTGTTCACAGAAAATTTGCTTTCATCTGCGAAAACACCAAGATCCCAACCTGACTTGCCATACAAATTGCGGTCTTGGATGAAAGCTGCAGCAATGCTGACGTCAAACAAGTTACGCATTTCGAAGAAAACGGGAATCACTTCAGCGAGAGCATCAAACTTCTCGGTAAATTCCCGAGTGAAGCCATTGCTAGCTTGATCGCCAGTATTTCCGGTCCTCTTTCGCTTGCCGTCCTTTTGAACGCTCTCTTTTTCGCCAGTCAACTTAACTCCGCGGCCTTGCAACCGCATCGCTGTTCCAGCTTCGTTCACGGATACCGAGCTGTAGTCAGCTTGGAAGTACCATCGTTGCAGCGAACTGGCATTGGCACCTCCAGTCGTGCGTTGAATCCAGGAGGTCAAATTGATAATCGGATCTTGCAAGCCGATTCCAATCAGCTTCATGCGATAGTCAGCTTCGACCAACACTTGAGCAAAGTGTGTAGAAGCAGGTACACCGCGGATGGAGATGGTTTGCATTCCAAGCGATTCTTTCATTCCCATCGCAATTTGCCGAGCGTCAATGCCTTGAGGCAACACGCCACCAAATTGTGAATGGTACTGATTCATTCTTTTGAGACCCTCTTGCGTTGGGTCAATCGAGCAACCGATGGAAGTGGTGGTACCACCCTTTGGCGAGAAGGCTCGCAAAGCAACCACCAAGTCTTCGAGTCGCAGCGTTGCGCGACCAGTCGTCAAACTAACCAAACGATTGTTCGCATCCAAATGCCATTGGTCCGCTGGGCCAGCGATCACAATATCATTGGAATCAGGCAAGAAAAATACGTATTCAACTCGGGCCAAACCAGCCAAGCTCAGCATCTCGGCTGACAGCTCGTCACCTTGCTCAAGCCGTTGTGCAACGACCTTTTCAAGTCGGTTGAGAGATACCTTTCGCATGGGTGACGTAGTCACTGTCCCGCGAGGTTTGCTTTGCAATGTCGCCATGCGTTCCGCAAAAGCGATCTTCGGATCCACTTGGGTAACCCGGAGAACACCGGCAGCATCGATATCGATACCTGCGACGCCGGTACTCGTTCCTGTACCACCCGTGCCGCCGCCGTCCTGACCAAAGGCCATGGACGTACACATCATGCAGGCCATAGCCGCATACAAAAATTTCTGTGATAGGGTTTGAAGACGCATGCCAAAGTACCCTTGGGTTGCAAAGCAGATGAGGAAACGTAAAGCGAGCCGGAGTGGTAACCCACTCAACTACCAATCAAGGATAGTTGCGAATGTGCCTCTTAGCAACATTCTGCGAGAAATGGGTTAAATACGACGAATACTCGTCCGGGCGGCTGGTCCGAATTTTCGTGATTTTCCGAGGATTCACTCAAGAAAGCTTGACCGCGGTAGTCGGAAACCTGTATTCCCATGCATTGTATGCCCTTCAATCCTCGACGGGCAGCACGGAAATTCTCAAAAAGTCCAGGAAAACGTAGTGCGTCCTCTCTTACCTTCAATTCGGTGGAATTTTGCGATCTGGCTGTTGATCGCATGGATTCCCTCGTTTTGCCAAGGACAACAGAGAGTTCAACTGCCCCCCACTTCCACCTCGGGGAGCTCATTTACCTCCAATCAGCCTCCTCAAGGCTACGCGGCACCACCTGTTTACCCCGTTCCTACCCAGGCAGCGCCCACCGGTGCTTTTGACCCCTACGCCTATTCCACCCCCACGTTTCGCCCAACTACCAATCCGTACGCCACTCCAACCTGGAACCCAGCGACTTGGTTCACGTGGAATCAACCAACCATGCAGCCAACGATGCAGCCTCCGCTCAGCGCGGGCCCCAGCTACTCGATGGTGAATCAACCTGTTTCCGCTCCCAATCCATACGCATACTCTGCACAACCCACCTCCTACCCTCCAGGCGTTTATCCCAACGCCAACCCGAGCGTGCTCTACCCGAGTGTCGGCGGCACGCAACCGCTCAATTCAACCTGGACGTTCCAGCAACAACCCAATCCATACGCGCAGGCCCCCAATCCATACGCTCAAGCTCCCAATCCGTACGGGCAATACCCCAACCCCTACTACAACAAT
>CAIXME010000897.1 GCA_903920425.1 uncultured Pirellula sp.
AGTCGTTTCCATCGGCAATGCATCGTCGATGGCGCTGCGAACCCATCGACCACCGATCCACCTATTGACCTCTACATTCGGCTGATCAAAGTTGATGCAGCGAAAGCGATCTGGCAAATGGCGGGTCGATATCTCGAATATCTCAGACTCGACGGTCTCATGCTTTGTACACGGAATGCAACTTACGCTTTGTGACGTAGTCGTTTCTATTTCGGATGTTTGTGTTCCGCCATCTAAAATCGTGACACCTGGTGGCAAAGCGGCGTTCGAATCGGACTCCTGTCCCAATCCAAGTTGTGCTGTCCAAAGTATCGCAAGCACGCTCAATACGTAGACAAAAACTGCGATGGCGCTGTCATGTTTAGCGCTCCCACCAAGTATCCACGGAAATGCGTGTCCGGAAACATGGTAAAAGCGAAAGTCAATGCGACGGAGTCTCGATTGCAGCATGATGCCACGATCTCTTGCGTGTAGATGTTGAACGAATCAGTTTCCGATCCATCGTTGCATCCACAGTTGGCTTTCCCAAACCAACCTTCGATGTCGCTTGCGTAATCTATTACGCTCAGCCAGTCCATTGCTGGTCAACTGTAACACCTAAAGATGACGCAGAGCGTTAGGAAAACTTTTTCAATTAGGAAAATTTTATCAACTTTGTTTGCATAGCCGGAACGGCGACGTAGAGTTGTGCGGGAAAAAATGTACACCGTTGCAAGTGGTGTCAATAGTTTTTAGGGGAGATACAGATTATGAAACGAACGACGTTGATTTTGGCTAGCTCGATGCTGGTCTTCGCAGGATGCACATGCGGCGGTGGAAGGCCAAACTTCTTTACCAGTTTGCATAACCGCATCCACGGTGTTAGCAACGTAGGTGAACCATGCGACGCTGGTTGCCATGCAGCTCACGACGGTTGCGATACATGCGCTGGATCGGGCAGCATGAACTATGGTGGCTACGAAGGCCAAGTGATTGATACCTACGAGGGAACTCCTGTCACCTACGGTGGTACCACAACTGGCTCGTCCACAGTTCCATACAATCCGCAGACGTTTCCATCGTCCAGCGCACCGATCGTGAATTCGCCACGACGTGAAGTTGTCGGTCCAAAGCCGGCTAACTAGTTCAACCTGTTGGCGAGACAGCATTCACCGCAAGGTGTCAAGTTCGTCTCGCCGTCGTGGAAACAAACTTCCGTTCCGAGGAACTTGCCTGGCTGCGCTAGCGCCGCGGGACGTTCACGTGGGTAGATCGTCGATCGCGGTAACGACCGATCGCAAACGATCTTAGCCAAACATGCGCACGCCAACGGTAAGCAATATATTTGCATATCGCTGCGTATCGCCTGTTTGCACCGTCAAAACGTGATCTTCGGTAGCGACTTGCCTGTAGAACTCCCATTTTTCAATGGGTTGGAGAGGCACGTCGACTTTCGCATTGGCAATAGTCTTACGATACTCGGCCCAAACCGGTGGATCTCCAGCGAGCGCGTACGGACCGCTCGTTTCTGTCATCATCGTTTGGATCGCTTCTACTGGGATCGCGGATAGAATCGCTTCCAACACTTGATTGCAAGACACGAGTCCAGGCATCAGATTGAGACTAACCACTTCGCTGCGTGGTCCGCGTTTGCTCGACGCTGGATAGTTGCCATCGGCGATCAAAATCGTAGCGTGGTGCCCGGCCTCAGCAAGGATTCGCGAAATGGTCGGGTGAATAAGTTGGCTCCGTAGCATATTCGTTCATTTCAAAAGGACATTTTGCGCTGCGTCGGCAATCGACTCAATTACTTGCCAACAAACTGACTAAGGTATCGATAGCTCTGGGCCAACGATTCGATACGATCTTCGACGGTCGCTTCGTACGCGCGATCTTCTACTTCGACGCACACAGGCCCGGTGTAGCCTGCGTCTCCGAGCACTGAAAAGAACATGCGCCAGTCAATTTCGCCAAGCCCAGGTAACTTGGGCGTGTGGTATAGCTTTGGATGAGCAAAGATACCAACGTCGTTCAGTTTATGACGATCGATGCGTACATCCTTGGCGTGGATATGAAAGAGTCGGCTTGCAAACTCTCGGATGGGACTCAAATAGTCCATGTATTGCCAAATCATGTGCGAGGGGTCGTAGTTTAACCCAAGATTTGGACTGCCCAGGTCGCTGAATAGTCGTCGCCAAATTGCTGGTGAGGTTGCGATGTTTTTGCCGCCGGGCCATTCGTCTTCGCTGAATAACATTGGGCAGTTTTCAATGCCGATGCGTACAGCGTGCTTCTCAGCCAGATCGACGATCGGCTTCCACGTTTTCAGCAATCGTGGCCAGTTGGCATCGACACTCTTGGTAAAATCCCGACCAATAAATGCATTGACGTTCTTCAAGCCTAATTTCGGTGCGGATTGAATCACCAATTTCAAATGCTCGACCGCAAGTTCGGCTTCGCGTTCGTCCGGTGATAGGCAATTGGGATAATACCCCAAAGCGCTAATCTTCACGCCCGTACGATCGACCAGCGAAGCAATCGAAGCGACCATCGTTTCGTCGAGAGTGGAAACATCGATGTGCGTGACTCCCGCATAGCGACGTTCGGCTTTGCTGGGAGGCCAGCACATGACTTCGACGTAGCGATAGCCGATTTTCGATGCTGTTTCGAACAAGCTTTCCAATGTCTGGTCAGGCAGAATCGCGCTGACGAACCCTAGCTTCATCATGATGAATACCCCAGCAAGTCTCTAGATCTCAAGGAAAAGACGGGACGGATCTTCGATCACTTCCTTGATAGTCTTAAGGAACGATACAGCCTCGCGACCGTCGATGATTCGATGATCGTAGGTCAAAGCTAGGTACATCATCGGCCGGATAACCACTTCACCATTGAGAGCGATCGGGCGTTCTTGGATGGAGTGCAAACCTAGGATGCCACTTTGAGGAGGATTTACGATTGGGGTTGAGAGCAACGAGCCGTAAATACCGCCATTGCTGATGGTAAACGTTCCGCCTTCCAAATCCTCAGGCATCAATTTGTTTGCAGAAGCCCTTGTAGCAAACTCGCCGATGTTTCTTTCAATCTCGGCAAAGCTCATTTTCTCGACGTTGCGAAGCACTGGCACGACCAATCCTTTGCCGCCACCGATCGCGATTCCAATATCGCAGTAATGGCGATATACCACGTTGTTCCCGCGAATCTCAGCGTTTACGGATGGAAATCGCTTGAGAGCTTCACAAGATGCCTTGGCAAAAAAGGACATGAATCCCAATTTGACGCCATGCTTTTCGAGGAATGCATCTTTGTACTTGTTGCGCAATTGCATCACAGGCTGCATGTCCACTTCGTTGAACGTGGTGAGCAACGCAGCATTGTGTTGTGCCTGAACCAATCGGGTCGCGATCGTTCGACGGATCATGCTCATCGGCTTGACTTCTTCCGAACGGTTGGCGGTCCCTTGTTGGATCAACGATTGAGATTGAGCTGCAGCGGGAGCTGCGGTAGCCGTTGCGACAACTTTGCCTACCGTCGCAGCGACAGTTGCTGCGGCGACTCCAGCGCCGGTGGCGATTGCGCTGGCTGTTGTGGCAGCTTGTGAAACAAAGCGCGTTACGTCCTCTTTCAGCAAACGACCACCAGGGCCCGTCGCGGAAACTTGACTTGCCGTCAAATGATTGTCTTCGAGCATTCTCTGAGCAGCAGGCATGACGCGAGTGGGCTCGGTCGGCACGATCACTGGAGGTGCCGAAGCGGGAGCTGTTTGTGCAGGAGCGGAAGGTGATGGAACTGCAGCCGCGCCCTTGGGGGCTGGTTGGAACGTTGCAATGACGTCGCCAACGGAAGCAAATTCTTCGCTCTGTCGCAGAATCTTTACCAGTATCCCATCTTCGGGCGCAGAAATCTGTACGGAAGCTTTCTCGGTTTCTAGGTCGACCAGGTCGGTCCCCGCCGCGACCCAATCACCTTCTTTTCTGAGCCACTTGCCTATTTGGACTTCGGAAATGCTTTCACCAACGGAGGGAACGGTAATTTCGGTCATGGGAAGTAAAAATATGGATGGAGTAAACGTTCGACGGAGTCAGCGCCGCTATCTTTGCATGGAAAAGCATATAGCAACCTCCGCTTGGTGTCACCCGCAGCCAAGCGACTACAATGGGAGTTTCTTGCGTTTCTGCCCCAAGAAAGCAACGTTTTACCCTTCTTCGCCGGAATAATTGTCAATCCCCTCCAATTTCAACGCCACCTCCATCAACAGAGAGTCGTTCATGTCCAGTAGAACCTTGGGCCCAACAGAGTCGGCAGATGAAAACAAAGTTCCCGCCGATCGAATCCGTCTTGGCAGCTCGGATCTTGTGGTCAGCAGGGTAGCATTGGGGTGCTGGCCAATGTCGGGGATCAGCTCGCTAGGAGTCGAAGATCAGCAATCAATCGAAACAGTGCACGCAGCACTCGATTGCGGCATCAACTTCTTCGATACCGCTTTTTCTTATGGATATGACGGGAGAAGTGATCGGGTTCTTGGTCAGGCGTTACGCTCCAAGAAAAATTCGGCCATTGTGGCTCACAAGGTCGGGATGCATTGGGACGAAAACAAGCAGAGAAAACTGGACGGCACCCCCAAAACGCTGCTCGCGCACGCGGAGATGTGCCTGAGCCGTTTAGGTGTCGAACAAGTCGACATCATGTACTTGCATTCCCCAGATCCCAACGTGCCGATCGAGGAATCCGCTGGTGCGATCCGTGAAATATGCCAACGGGGCTGGGCCCGCTATGCGGCAGTGTCCAACGTGAATGCCGACCAAGCCCGTCGATTCATTTCCGAATGCCCCGTCGTCGCCATCCAGCCTTATTTTAATATGTTCCAGCAAGACGCTGTTCAGGATTTGCTGCCCCTGACACAAGCACATGGCATTTCGCTCGTATGCTATTGGGTACTCATGAAAGGATTACTATCCGGCCATTTGCTGCGCGACCACCAATTCGATCCAACCGACCGCCGCTTGAGTTATCCGATTTTCCAAGGCGCCGCATGGCAAAAGGCGCAGGATGTACTCGACCAGCTTCGCACCGTCTCGCTTGATCTCGGGTGTACCGTCGCCCAGCTCGTGGTCGCTTGGTCGCTGAAGCAGCCAGGAGTCGCAGTCGCGTTGTCAGGCGCAAAACGACCAGACCAGATCTTGGAGTCGGCCAAGGCGAAAGACATTCTCTTGTCCGATGACGTTTCGGCGATGATTTCCCGATTGCTTGTGTAAACAGTCTCAAGGGTTGGTGTACCGGCTTCAGCCGGATTTAGCCTGCATGCAACCGGCAAGTGCTGAATGAACAGGAGGCAAAGACTCGCGAATCCGAGTATGATAACCGCCCTGAACTTCAAGCTGTCGCTTGAAGATTTGTTCGACACTCTCCATGGAAATATGTGCCAATGTTTCGATCAGTCCAAATGCTCAGCTTGACTATGCTCGCTTTCTTCGGTGCTTGGAATATGGCTTATTCGCAGAGCGATAAACCGATTCGAGCGTTGATTATCGATGGTCAAAACAATCATGGAGCCTGGCCAAAAACCACCGTGATGATGAAAAAATACTTGGAAAACACCAAGCGATACACCGTCGATATCGCCAGAACGAAATTCACGTGGCAGGGTGATGACCAATTGGCAAAATACCCGCTCAACGATGGTGTTCAACGCGAATCCAAGTCCAAAGGGATCAGCGACCCGGACTTCAAGCCTGACTTTTCAAAATACGATGTCGTCATCTCCAATTTTGGATTCGGCGCCGCTGCTTGGCCCGACGAAACGAATGCAGCCTTTGAAAAGTATGTTGCCAACGGGGGTGGCTTCGTGGTGGTGCATGCCGCCGATAATTCTTTTGGCGACTGGGATGAATACAACAAAATGATAGGCCTCGGTGGATGGGGAAATCGCACGGAAAAGAACGGCCCGTACGTTTACTTGGACGCCGACGGGAAACGGATTGTGGACAACTCCAAAGGAAACGGCGGTAGCCACGGCAAACAACACGAATTCACCATTGTTGTTCGCGATTCGGAACATCCAATCACCAAAGGTATCCCCAAATCTTGGTTGCATGCCCAAGACGAACTGTACGACCGACTACGGGGCCCGGCTCAAAACATGACCATCTTGGCAACCGCGTTCGCCAGCAAGGAACAAGGGGGAACGGACCGTCATGAGCCCATGTTGATGACCATCGATTATGGAAAAGGTCGCGTCTTTCATACCCCCATGGGACACGCAGACTATTCGATGGAATGCGTCGGATATATAACACTTTTTGTTCGGGGAACCGATTGGGCCGCCACCGGAAAGGTTGTGGACACCGCGATTCCGTCCGATTTTCCAACCGCAGAAAAGTCATCGCAACGCAAGTTTGAATAGCACTATGGAATTGACGCCAACCGCATTGAAATTGTCGGAAAATCGCTCCTTGGTTATCACCTGGAGCGATGGGGTGGCGTTGGATTACCCGTTCGTGATGCTGCGCAACGCATGTCCGTGCGCAACCTGCAGAGAAAAAAAGCGGTCCGAAGAGGGAAAGCCCAAATCGCTTTTACAAGTGCTTTCACCTGCGGAAACGGTCCCGCTCGCGGTGACTCAAATGCGTCCCGTTGGAAATTATGCCTACAACATCAATTTTTCCGACGGCCACAGCTCAGGACTGTTTACAATAGAGTTGCTTAGAGAAATTGGTAAGCCTGTTGTAACCTAGCTTTTTTATCTCGCATGCCTCCAAACCCCATACGTTTCGATCGATTCAAAAGTCGGAAACCGATTCAAGATTGGGATGATCTTCTTTTAGTTGGCTGGCGAGAGTGGATTGCATTGCCGGAATTGGGCGTGGATCGGCTGCATGCAAAACTGGATTCCGGTGCGACCGTTTGTTCGCTGCATGCAGAACGGATCGAGGAGTATTCCAAAGGCAATGAGAAATGGATCAAGTTCTTTGTGCTCGGCGATCATGATTCTGGTGAATCGCCCTACCATTGCAATGCGAAACTCGTAGGCTATCGCAGCATCCGTTCCTCCAATGGCCATATTGCATGCCGTCCCGTTATCGAAACGGTTCTCTATATCGCAGGCTTTCAGTGGCCGATCGAGGTCACGCTGAGCAATCGCGAAACGCTTGAATGCAGAATGCTCATCGGACGGCTAGCGCTCGCTGGACGTTGCTTGGTCGATTGCAGCCGAAGCGACGTTGTTTCTCGATAAAGCACTCAAGTCTGCGCAACCGATCAGGAAGCGAGATCGGTGCCAAGTGCTGTTTTCAATGTAGGGTTTGGTGGGCGTCCCGTTGGATTATACGTGGATTACGACTGCTAGATTCGCTTTCGTCCGCAGTGTCTGGTATACGTCCAATCCCCAATCTTCATTTGCTTATTAAAAAGAAAGGGGCTCGTATTTCTACGAACCCCTTCTCTGTATAACTCATCAGTCTAACTCGAGATTCAATCGCTCAAGTAAAATCTGACATCGACTAGGAAACCGTGTAAGCGGTTTCTGCGTGATCAGCCAAGTCGAGACCCATCTTCTCTCCGTCTTCGCTGATGCGGAGTCCGACGGTAAAGTCGATCAGCTTGAGCAAGATGAAGGAAACGACACCGGAGTAGACCACGGTGTACAAAACAGCCTTGGCTTGAAGATAAACTTGCTCGGAGTTGCCTTCCAGCAATCCACCGTTGAGTCCAACTCCATAACCCTTGATCGCGAAGATACCGGTTGCAATAGCGCCCCAAATACCAGCCATACCGTGAACGCCGAACACGTCCAGCGAATCGTCGTACTTCAAAGCAGGTTTGACGAAAGCGACGAAGATGTAGCTAACGACGGTTGCACCAGCACCGATGATGATCGCCGAGCTGACTTCAACGAATCCAGCAGCTGGGGTAATCGCAACCAATCCAGCAACAGCACCCGTGATCATTCCCAGGGCCGTTGGACGACCGTTGCGAAGCAGTTCGATGAGAGACCAGGCGACGCCTGCCGTAGCGGCTGCGACGTGGGTTGTAACGAAAGCACGTACTGCCTGATCGCCCGATGCAAGTGCGCTACCACCATTGAAACCGAACCAGCCGAACCACAGAAGACCAGCTCCCAGAACGGCGAACGGTAGGTTGTGCGGAGCCGTAACTTGTTTTGGAAAGCCGCGACGTGGGCCAACAACCAAGCAGCAGACCAATGCGGCGATACCAGCATTGATGTGAACAACAGTACCACCAGCAAAGTCGAGCGCACCGATTGGCATCGCATCTTTGTCAAATGCACCAATTCCCATCGATCCGAACCAGACCCAGTGAGCAACTGGGCAGTAGACGATGAGCGACCAGAGTGGCAAGAAGATCATGAAAGCAGCAAACTTCATTCGTTCTGCGAAAGCACCGATGATCAACGCAGGTGTGATGATCGCGAACATCATTTGGAAAGCCATGAACGTTTGCTCGCTGATAGCAACGCTGTAGGTATCCACTGGGAACCAATTGTCCTTGAAGGAAATGTCCTTGAGCATCAAGTAGGACGTGGGGTTGCCCATGAATCCACTTGCATAGTCTGGACCGAAAGCAAGACTAAAGCCGACAACCACCCAAAGGATGCTGACCACACCCATGCAAAGGAAGCATTGCATCAGAACACTGAGGATGTTCTTCCTGCCAACCAATCCACCGTAGAAAAACGCAAGACCTGGAGTCATCAAAAGAACGAGAGCACAGCAAGTCAATATCCACGCCTGATCGCCGTTGGAACCTGGCACGGTTGGCACATGGGGAGGAACAACAGCCCCCGCGCCTTCGGTAGCAACCACAGGGACTTGTGCAGCCTCACCTGGGTCTTGGGCCATAAGCCCCGTACACATCATCGCTAGTAAGAAAAACGAGAAACAAGCCGCACGAATCATTTTCAACTCCGCCTCGAAGTTTTTTTCTCTCAAACAATTTTTCTGATGTTGGGATGAGCGGCGGTGCGGAGAGATTGCGCACCGTAGCTCACGCGGTTACCCGCTAGCAAATACCAGACCAAGTGGGGGTGGCCCTAAGCGTCTATTCAAAATGTCCAATGAAAATTGAAATAAAACTGTATTCATTTTTCTTAGACCGTTGCCGAATATACCTTCAACTTATGCATCATTGGATATGTGCCTCAAGAGCGCGCAAGGACGCATAGAAAGCCTGCTATTTAGGCGTTCGACAGCACAATGCGCTACGATCTAACATTAATATCTACCTAATGATCCGCAGAGCAGCACAGCGACTTGCACTTGGTGCAGATCGTTCTGAAACATGCCGTTTTTGGTGCTGCATTGCCCCCAGTTGATTTTCCATTGACACCCTAGATAAACTGGTTTCAGTGCTGCGAAACGCGTCGCGGCTACCGTATCCGTATCGATGTGGCCCTGTTCTTGGCTGAGCGGCCACAAAGGTCTGGCAACTATTGAAAGGAGGTGATCAGTGAAATCATTCTGTACTGGCCATGGGGGTGAGGCGTCCTAGGCATGCCGGCGGGCTGCGTAAGACATGCAGCCTCTACCCCACTCGCAACCTGCAAGTCTGACTTGCACGTGCTTGCGAGCGGTATTTAGTCCCAGCCTGGGCCTGGAGAGCAATCTTCAGGCCCAGGTTTTTTTGTGTTTCAACGCGATCCAATTGCTTTTCACTTGGCCGATGCCGAGACATGGTTGCCCAAACCTAGCTCACCGCTACGCACATTCCTGCCGTGCTGTTAGGGTTTGTTATAAAGGCCATGCTCTTGGATAAACACTTCCACAGCGGGTGGAACCTGATAGCGAATGCTTTTCCCGCTGGCCACGCGTGACTTCAGATTCGACGAGCTGATTTCGCATTGAGGTGCTAAGACTTGAGAAGCTTTGATCTCGGCAAGTCGGGATGGATCGACATACGGTGCTAGCCTCTCCCAGTCTGGCGCCCCCAAACCACCTCGGCTGATGATGCAGGGGGTGACGAGCGTAAAAAGCCTTTGGGGCTCGCGCCACTTGTCGATGTCTGTTAGCACATCCGCCCCCGCCAAAAGATACAGCTGGGCGTCAGGTCTTTCGCTGAGGATTTCGCGAACGGTGTCCACGGTGTAGCTCACACCGCCCCGATCGATTTCTCGAGTATCTACAGCGAACGATGGATTTCCGCCGATTGCCAGCTTGACCATGTCGATTCGGTCCTTGTTGCTAGCCATTTGCTTTCCCGTTTTAAAGGGTGACACATTAGCAACCACAAAAAGCACTTGATCCAATGCGAGCGACTCGCGACAAAGTTCCGCGAGCAGCAAGTGTCCGTTGTGGATTGGGTCGAATGAACCGCCGAAAAGTCCGATACGTGCTGTCATGTTCATGGATGGAATGGTGGTTTCTCGGCTTATCTTCACATGGCGAGCCTCCGCATGCGACAAGTCCGTTCCGATCAGGTCTGTTTCCAAGCGATGTTGTCGATCTGCGACTCAAGCCCGCTATTGTATTGAGTTATGCTGATTTATTCAGGCCCTACCAACGCAACTCGCAGATCGCATACGTTGGTATGGGTGGGACCGGTTATCAACAGCCCACCACACTGCTGGAAGAACGCATAAGCATCACAACGTTGAGCAAACGCACTCGGATCCAAACCGAGTTCATGCATACGCGTAAAGACGTTTGCGTCCACGTAGGCGCCGGCCGCATCTGTCGGCCCATCTTCTCCGTCGGTCCCCCCGGAAACGAACGCCAGCTCGCAAGACGGCCCCGAAGGCCAGCAGCCGTGTATCGCAATGAACTGCCGAAGTATCTCCAATGCCAATTGTTGGTTTCGCCCTCCGATCCCACGTGTGGCTTCCGGCGGTAAGCAGACAGTGGGTTCACCTCCTGAAATCAAGCAGTCGATCCCCGAGGAATCTCGCGTAGTTTGGATTTGACGGGAGAATGCCTTGGCGAAAGCAACAACGTCTCCTTCGCTCTCGCGTTGAGATTGCATCCAATAGCGATAGCCCAGTTCAACCGCCTTTTGTCCTGCTGCGTCAACCGCTGTGGCGTTGTTTGCAAGGATCAAATGGCTAAATCGCTCTTCGGTCGATGGATCAAACTTGGATTGATTGCGATTGCGAATCGCATTGTGGTTCGACTCTTTGTTAAGTACCGAGAGAGTATTCGCGTGTCGGTTTGGCAGGTAGCGATGCAAAATTGCAATCGCTTGGGCTGGATCGGGTATTGGGTCCAAGATCGTGGGGCCGGATGCAATGAACTCTAAAGGGTCGCCCAGCACATCCGACAATACACACGTGATCATGTATTTCGCTTTGCACAATCGCGCCAGCCCACCACCTTTTACAACACTCAAACAGCGGCGAACGGCGTTGAGCTCTTCGATGTTAGCACCACTAGCCGATAGATCTTTGGTCAGCAAGACCTTGTCGGCTAAAGTGACGCCTGGTGCAGGAGCACATAACAGAGCAGATCCGCCACCGCTCAATAGAACCAAGACGCAATCGTGACTGGTCGCATTGCGAACAGCATCCATGATGTGTTGAGTGCCGAGCACGACGAGTTCCGTCGGCTCGTTCTTTCCTTGCGGACGTGCTTCGCAAACCGTGATGGAATCCGGAATTGGAGCCGACAAGCTCGCAGCACCTTGAGGAACATTGATCCATCCCTGCATACGTGGCACCGGATACGCAGACTTGCCAAAGGCGTTAACCAATCCACACAGCAAACCGGCGGTAGCTTTTCCCGCGCCGACAACAATCAAACGATGGATTCCTTTAAGATCCCACTGTTGATCTGCGATCGTAAGCCATCGACCATCCCAAGTTGTTTGCTGCTCGATAACTCGGTCTGCTCGAACAGCATCAACGCCTGATTGCCAAATCGCGATAGCGTCTCGTGTCAGCTTGTTGGTGGGAGGATTCATCGGTTCGTTAAGATAGATCGAAGGCAGGAACAGTTTACACGCAGCAGTTCACCAATCCGCAACCGGGCATTCACGCGTCTTGGATCGTTGACACGCGGTTCATGAAAAACTAGAACTCCTAAACCGAATCGTTCCTTTATAAACCCAAACTTCACAGGTAAGTCGTTGGATGTTCAGCCTTGGCTCCTTTTCGCGAGCGGCCAATTAGACACGAAACCCAACAAATCGAATATGCAAAAAGATCCCTCTCGACGGCCCGCCTGATGATTGCTGAGTTCTTCGGGACGATGCTTTTGGTTTTGATTGGTTGTGGCGTTGTTCATACGGCGGTTTTGCTCGAGGCTCAACAGGGGGTTTGGCAGGTTGCGGTCGTGTGGGGAATCGCGATCATGCTTGCGATCTTTTCTGTCGATGCGATCAGCGGAGCCCACATTAACCCTGCAATGACAATTGCGTTTGCAGTCTGGGGCAAACATCCATGGCGATTGGTTGCACCCTATATCGTCTCCCAAATGGCAGGTGCGTTTGTTGGCGCTGCCATTCTCTATTCCTTGTTTTCGGGTTTTCTCTCTGCGAAAGAAATCGAAAAGGGGGTCGTGCGAGGAGAGCCTGGCAGCATCGTAACGGCCATGTGTTACGGCGAGTACGCACCCAACCCAGGCGGGCTTGCCGCCGGAAAATCGCCTTATGATCCTCAGCAGCACGCAGAGTTGAAATTGCGATTTACGACATTGCAAGCTTGGATGGCAGAGTTTATCGGCACGGCCGTTCTCGCCATCGTCGTGTTCGCATTGATCGATCCCAAAAATCGAGGGCGGCCCATGGCGAACTTGGCCCCCGTTTTTATTGGCCTCACCGTTTCGATGTTGATTTCGGTTCTAGCCCCGTTAACTCAAGCTGGATTCAATCCTGCACGCGATTTTGGTCCTCGATTGTTCGCTTATTTCGCGGGGTGGGGGACTGTCGCCATCCCCGGCCTTTCGGACCCAAGTTGGCTGACAGTCTATATTTTTGCACCGATTGCAGGAGCAGTTACCGGTGGAGCAATCCAATCCAAGCTGCTGCGGCATGACGAAAATGCCGAAGCGTGACACCCGCCAGCAGCGAATTGGATTGTGCCGGGACGATTTTCCAAGGTCCGAAATGGCATGGCTGGGCGGCACTAAAGGTAGCAGGCATAACAATGCACTAGTCTTTGGGCTAGAATGGAGGGATATCACAACAAATCCCTAGGAACCGCAATGTCCAACTCAATTTGGCCGGATGGAGACGCTACGGCGGAGCTGCTCAACGACGTTCGCGATGGCCAATCCATTGCCATTGAACATCTGATGGATCGCCATCGAAATTCCTTGCGCCGCATGATTCAGCTGCGTCTAGACCAGCGTTTGATGCAGCGCATGGACGTGAGCGACGTTATCCAAGACGTGTTGATCGAAGCCAATCGGCGTCTGACGGATTACCTTGCGAACCCCGTTATCCCGTTCCATCTCTGGATTCGGCAGATTGCAAAGGATCGTATCATCGATGCCCACCGACGGCATCGCGTCTCCGCAAAACGCAGCATCGATCGCGAGCAACCGCAAGCTGGAAAAGGCCCACCTGACCAATCCACGATGGAACTGGCCAACCAGTTTCGCGATCAAGCGTTGACACCGGCGGCAGCGGCAACCCAACGGGAGCTTGCCGAACAGATCGAATCCGCGGTCCAGCTGTTGCGAGAAAATGATCGCGAGATCATCCTCATGCGGCATTACGAACAGCTAAATAATCAAGAAATCGCGCAGTCGTTGGGATTGACCGAACCTGCAGCGAGTATGCGCTACCTGCGGGCACTCAAGCGGCTGAGAGAAATCATCGAGGGCCAACCGTCCCTTCAACGCGATCTTGAGGAGTGAGGGATGGACAGTCTCGATCGGTCTAATCCGTTGCTCGCCAAACCGCTCAACCCGCTGAGCGGAGATCCCGGTTCTCGATTGCACATCGACGATTCGGATGAGCCTTCGTCATCCGAAGAAGCAGAACTGGCTGCATTGGTCAGTGATTTGACCGATCGCATGCAACGAGGCCAATCGATCGACATTCATCAAGTTTGCAAGGAACATCCCCATCATGCATCCGATCTGATGTTCCTCTGGGGCACCGTTTTGGTCGCTGACGCCGTTGGTGGTGCAGATGCAGTGGCCCAGCAAGACGATAGCAACTCTGGTTCAGGAACGTGGCGACTGAATTTGCCTTGTGCCATGGGTGACTTTGAGTTGCTTGAGGAGATAGGCCGGGGGGGCATGGGGATCGTCTACCGCGCCAACCAAATCAGTTTGAATCGAGAAGTTGCGGTCAAGATGATCTTGCGCGATCGTTTGGCGACACAACAGGAGCGAGCTCGATTTTTTGCAGAAGCCAAAGCGACTGCAAAGCTTGAGCATCCCAATTTGGTTCCGGTGTACGATGTGGGTGAGATCGACAGTCGCCCCTATTTTGCAATGAAGTTCATTCGGGGACGGACTCTGTCCGAGATGATCCAATCGGGTCTCGTGACGCAGCGTCAGGCGGCAGCGTACGTCGAACAAATCAGTCGAGCCGTGCATTATGCCCACACCAATGGCGTCGTGCACCGAGATATCAAGCCATCGAACATCTTGATTGACGAGTTCGGCAATGCCAAGCTAACCGACTTTGGATTGGCTAAGCATGCTGATGGTGCCGAATCCCTGACCAAAACCGGTGTGGTGCTGGGAACCCCAAACTACATGAGTCCCGAGCAAGCGAGCGGGCGCATGGGACCGATCGGACCTGCATCCGATGTGTACAGTCTTGGAACAGTGCTGTACCACGCTTTGACAGGGCAACCGCCGCTGGTTGCCAAATCACCTGTGGACTTGTTGCTGAAGATCTTAGAACAAGATCCTCCCTTGCCGCGTCTCATTGAGCCCAAAGTGGATCGCGACTTGGAAATGATCGTAGTGCGGTGTTTGCAGAAACCTCAAGATCTACGCTATCCCTCTGCAGAATCGCTCGCGAATGATCTTCACGCGTTTTTGCATGATGAACCCATTGCGGCCCGTTCTGGCCAATTCGCTCAAGTCATCGCACGTTGGTTTCGCGAAACGCACCACGCTCCTATTTTGGAAAACTGGGGCCTTTTGTGGATGTGGCATTCGCTCGTGTTGTTGATTGCCTGTTTGCTAACCGAAGCCCTGCAATGGAGCAATTCGAATCGCATTTCGTACGCGTTGCTGTGGACCGTCGGTTTAGGCGCATGGGCAGCGGTTTTCTGGGCGTTACGGCGACGAATGGGGCCCGTTACTTTTGTCGAGCGGCAGATTGCCCACGTTTGGGGCGCCAGC
>CAIXME010000898.1 GCA_903920425.1 uncultured Pirellula sp.
ATTGCAATAACGCTTTTTCATCAACGGAACTCTTAATGGGATTCGATGAAGTGCTTTGCTAACGACTAAAGTACAGACGCATGTTTTGCACTTGGCTCGGCGAAAAGATACCGGTGATCGAAACGTCCGTACTAATCGTCGAGTTGATTTTCGGCGACTGAACAACCACGTTGTCAACCATGATCGCGAGTTGCTGTCCAATCCCGGCCGATGACAAACGAGACATCTTCTCACCCAATGTCTTATCGAACTTGAGCGTCAGCACTGCTTGCTTGTTCGCGTCTTTAGGTGCGTTGCTTTCCAATATTCTGCCTTCAATCTCATCCCAGCCGATCGAGTACCTTGGGTCGGTTGAGACGAGCGCATACAGTATGCCATCGTTCCAATCACAAATGGGGATTTCTACTCCTGGCACTGGGGGGATACGAACGAACCTGGCTACGTCGTTTTGCACTACGGCATTGCGGTTGGTTCGCGATAGCTGCTCGAGCAATTTTGTCAAATCGTTATCGCTTATGAATGGCGCTTTGCCAGAATCCTCCTTGTTGACCATCAAAGCAAATTGCAGCGGCGGCGCTGTCATTGACGTTTCTGGTACTTGTCCAATGCTATTCAATGGGTTGGATTTGTTGCCCGATTCGGCGATCTCCAATTTGCTCCCATCCGGGATCGATAGCGTTGTTTTGGAACCATCAGGATTGGTGATCGTAATGAGAATGCCGAAGCACAAGCCGACTATCATTCCGAAAAAGCCTGCGGCGATGGCTTTGTATACTGCAACGGGACGATGCAAGAAAGACTGTGTTTGCGGGATGGTTGTTTTTTTGGATGTAGATGCTGCCTCGGCTTTTGGGGTCGACGATGGTGTTATGCTCATCGTTTGTTGCACCAGCCCCTTCAGTTCGCAACCTCGCGTGAATTCACTGAGTTTGATTGCAACTTCGTTTGGACTTTGGGGCCGATCTTCAGGCCGTTTGCTGAGCATTCTTGTGACCAAACGTTCCAGTTCGATCGGAACATCGGCTCTGAGTGTTCTCAGGTTGGCAGGGCTCGCCGAGACATGGGCCGTCATCTTCGCGAAGGCCGTCATGTATTTGTCGCCCACAAAGGGGGCACGACCTGAGAGCAACCTGTAGAGAGTAGCACCGAGCGAATAGATATCTGAGCGAACATCCACCTTGCGGCTATCGGTCACCTGCTCGGGTGAAATGTAGTCCGCAGTCCCCATCGTCTGCCCTGTTCCCGTAATTTCGGTGGACTCCGAATCGCCAAACTGCAATCGAGCGAGGCCAAGGTCCAGCAGTTTCACTTCGCCCGCTTGGCTGATCATGATGTTGGAGGGCTTGACGTCGCGGTGCACGAAGCCTTGATCGCTGGTGTATTGCAATGCGTCAGCGATTTGACGAACGATTTCGCACGCGTCCGCTATTTCTAATCCCCCTACGCGCTGGACCATTTGCCCGAGATCCAATCCATCGATGAACTCCGTAACCAGAAGAGCTGTTCCATCGATCTCTCGTGCATCCAACGCGTTTACAATGTTTGGATGGGCTAAACGACC
>CAIXME010000899.1 GCA_903920425.1 uncultured Pirellula sp.
CATCGTCTACAAAGGGTAGGATAGCAACCAGTAGGCTTTTCGTTGCTTTGCGGATCTCTCCCATAAGTAGGACTGAACACATGTTTCCATCGCATTCCACGCAACCGACCATGAGCAAAACGGCACGGTCTAGCACGAGATTCTATACGGGCATTCTGGCTTTGATCTGCTGCATAGCCACGCTGGCTTTGGCGAGCAGCACTTGGGCGCAATCAGAAAAGCCTCTGGAAGGAAACATCGCAGGAACCACCGAGTCGTCCCACGAGCAGACGATTTACGTTCCCTATGATCAACTCCAGGCCGTATTCGAACGCCAAGGGCGTGGAGTCTTTTTGCCCTACGAACAGTACCAGAAACTTTGGCAAGAAGCTCGCAGTGCCAATCGTCAAAACACAAAGCCCACCACGCCAGCAGACGCGGTTCTCATTTCCGCAGAGAACACGGCAACGATTGAAAAACAATTGATCGTCGTGCGAAGCGTGTTAAAGCTGGAGCTACTCCATTCAGGATGGCACAAAATCCCGTTGCATTTGCAAGATGCCGCGATACTCTCCGCAACGATCGACAATGAACCGGCAAGAATTGTTCACGATCCAGAGAACGGTTACCAACTGATCTTGGAGAACCAGGTCGACGGAGCAGTAACCAAGCAGGTTGAACTTGAATACGCAAAAGCCTACGAGAAGACGCCGGGCCAAAACAGCGTCTCGTTTATGCCCCCTCAAGCCCCAATCAACCAATGGCGAATCGTCATTTCGGATCCAGGCGTAAAGGTTCAAGTCGAACCGATGCTTGCAAGCACCGAAGCGACCAAAGACACCAAAGGGACCGAAGTCATCGCATTTGTCGGAGCAACACCAACCCTCCGGATTCGATGGGTGCCTAAAGCAGAAGGGGCAACGGGTATGGCTCCTTTGGCAAATGTCTTTACTCAACACCAAACCATGCTCGAAGAGGGCATGATGCGAACTACGGTCCAGTTCACCTATAACGTTGATCGATCCGAGTTGACAACCTTGGCCGTTGCCGTCCCCGCCGATCAAAAGGTAATCAACGTCTTTGACCCCAATGTGCGTCGATGGTCGCTCGAGCCGAACGCGGAAAAGCGAGATTCTTCGCAACGCCTTGTAATCGAACTGTTTGAACCCGCCAAAAAGAAACAAGACTTGGTCATTGAACTCGAGTCGCCCCTTGCCTCTCAAGACAATCTCGAAACATCAGTGCAACCTCTCGTTTCTCTCGACGCCAGCAGGCAACATGGTACCGTTGCGATCCTGGTCGGCCAAGGATTCCGGGCGGAACCCTTGGAACGCAAGGGACTAATGCAAATGGACGCTTCGGAGTTACCAAAAGGTAGTGCTTCGGAACCTTGGACCTTTGCCTACCGATTTGCAACCGTACCATTCACTCTGAAATACAAGATTGAGAAAGTACAACCGAGTATCCGCATCGAACAACTCACCGAGGTCGTTCTCGAACCTCAGTCGATGACAATCGAACTATCGACGACGCATAACATCGAGAACGCTGGCGTTTTCCAGTTTGCCTTTGATTTTCCGCCTGACTTCGAACTAGTCCAAGTCATTGGCCGCGCTGCCGATCAAGTCGAAGCGGCTTCGATTGACAGTTTTCGCTTTACCAACGACGCAAAAGATCGACTTGAAGTCAATCTCAAGCGCAAAGCAATCGGACGCGTAGGGACTTGGATTCAGTTGCGTAAAAAGCTCGACGACCCGAATTTATTGACACCCACCGGCGCCGCTTCTATCCTCGCTGTCCCCATCCCTCGATCCACAGGAGAATTCATCCAGTGGATTGACGGGACGATCGCCGTCTACGCCCCTCAAAGTTTGCGTTTGAATCCTGTCGAAACCCTCGGCGCACGAGACTCTGCAACCAACCAATCTCGAGTCCCGTTTAACTCTACTTGCCTGCAGCGACATCCTGGACTTTCTGAATCGATCGCGATGTCCCATGCGATGGAGCCTGTCAAAATCGCATTGTCTGCGGAACGAAAACGTCCTTACGTCACTGTGAGACAACTCGTAAACGTCACGGTGGAACCGGGCACTGTTCAGCACAAATACATGCTGGACACGCAGGTTCAGTTCAGCAGTGTTCCCAATTTGCGGCTGGATGTGCCCGAGTCCATAGTAAAGGACTTGCGCGTCGAAACGCCCGGAATACGCCAAACGACAATAACGCCAGCACCATCGGATCTCTCCCCCGGGTACGCGGCATGGGAATTGACCGCCGACGCTCCATGGCTGGGGCAACGCACCGTGAGTCTGGGAATGGTGAAACGCATCGAGGGGTTAGACATTGGAAAGGTAGTCGCCATTGCAATCCCTTCACTCGTCCCAAGAAACGTGGACCAGTCCTGGGGACAAATCGTTCTCAACCGCAAAGACTCGATCGACTTGCAGATCGGGTCCGGAACAACCGGACTTAGACCCATTGATCCACGCTACGACATTAGCGGCGGCCAATCGTTTCCGGATGCATCCCTGGCATTTGAGTTTCATAGCGAATGGATTTTGCAAATCGCGGCCACTCGCTACGCTCTCGAACAAGTCAAACAAACGAGCATCGAGCGAGCCTATGTCCGCGCGGTGATCACGCGCAGCAATCAAATCGGGATACACGCAATCTATCGCCTGCGCAATGCGGGGCAACGGCTCGCATTGACTTTACCCAAAGAGGTCGAGTTCGATTCGCAACCGTTGTTGATCAATGGCCAGAATGCTACGCTCGAACGGGGCACAGCGGAACAACTCTATATTCCCCTCACAGGATTCGACCCGGTACAACCTGTCGTGGCTGAGCTGCGTTATACCGTAAAAGGCGATCACCGTAACATCGAGTTACCCGAGTTCCCGGATTCGCCGGCTGTGCAAACGGTCTACCTTTCCGTGTTTTTGCCCAAAGAACGCGTGCTTCTTGGAACCATGGGACCGTGGACGGAAGAGTTTAGCCTATCGCCACGCACAGGTTGGAAGTACGAACCCAACAACAATCAGACCGCTGCACAGTTGGTTGCTTGGGTCAAGCAGGGGACAAGCATTACGTCCCAAACCGATTTCCAGACCGACGGATCCATGTACCTGTACTCTTCACTAAAACCAGTCTCTACACCTGAGGGGGCACTGAAGCTGTCGGTTGCAGACGAACGGTGGTGGGGGGGAATTTTGATCGGAGTATTCCTATTGATCGGGCTGTGCCTGCTGGGACTCTCGTTTCAAGCAAAGATTGTCGCGCTGGCATGTATGACGGCAGCCGCCTTGGTCACAGGAGTATTCGCTCCAACACTTGCTTGCCAACTCATGACAGCTCCGAGCGCGATTGGTGGAGCTTTGATGGGCATCCTTTTTGCAACCGGCGGCTTCCTGAAACTCGCCAACCGACCAAAGCGAAACGTCCCCGCCCAAGAGAAAGCGGAGAACGTTAATCCAACGAGCTTCACGCCCGAAACGCCTAAGGCAGTCAGTACGGATTCAGAATCGCAGGGACAAATCGAACAGGGAGGTGCAGACCATGTTTAACGTTCCACTTCGTACCCTATTGCTCCTAGCCCTAGTCGGAGTCGTCGGTGTTTCGCATCGACGGACAATAGCCCAGGACCCATTGCGGTTGCCCCATCGCGAGATCTTCGTCCCCTTTGAAGCGTTACCAGTCATTTTGAATGGTACCAACCAGCGCATGTTCATGACCCGGTCGGAATACACCGAACTCGTACAAAAAGCTAATGCGACGCCGGAGCAAATCCGTGCGAGTTTAGAACTTCAAGCCAAACAGGCAGCCATCCCCAAAGATTTTGTTCTCACGAATGCAGAGTATGCGATCGAGTTAGAGTCGGGGCGGGCTACGATTCGTGGAGAGATCGCGATCGAAGTCTTAAAGGACGGCCTGCATCCGATCCCCCTCTTCATGCAAAACGTGGGCATTACCGAGGCCACAACCGACGGCAAGCCAGCCGCACTCATCGATCCAGCCGACGCAACCGACCCTGCAGTAGTTAAACCCGGTGCCATCGTGCTCATCGAAGGCAAAGGAGTACATCAGCTAAAACTAGTGATGGTCACTGCGGTAAAGACCGAAGCCGCACAGCAGTCCCTAAATCTCGCGCTGCCACACGCATCCATCAACCGCTGGAACATGAGAGTACCGAGCAACGTCGATGTCCTTTCCGGTGCTCATGTCCGTTCCAAAGTAGTCGATGAAGTCGATCAATCGAGTAAATTCGTTTTGATCCCAAGTCACGACGCGAACATCTTGAATCCTGTGCACATCGTGCTATCGCTCAACAATCAAACCATGCGGGAGTCGAGATCACTCGACGTTCAAGACATCATTGTCGACGAACTATTGGAATCGCACGAGCAAGTCGCCGTCCAGTTTTCAATCAATGTCCAAAATGGAGCTGAGAACAAGTTCCAGATTGAGATACCAGATGACTTCGAAATTGGTCGCGTTGCATCAGAATTACTTTCCCGCTGGAGCGTCAACACACAATCAGCAGCTGGGCACGCCGACCGACGCGTTCTAGAGATTGAAATGCGAGAACCGATATCCGGTGGTGTGGTGATCCAGCTTGCGGCTACGAAAAGATGGACGGCCCCAACATCGAATGAGCCAATCCGTTGGACCTGTCAAAAATGGTCTGTTTTGAACGCGGAAACTCAAAGGTCCTTGGTCGCGCTGCGGGTGGAGGATGTCCTGCAGTTGCAAGGATTGAGCTATGGCAATTTGATTCCAATCGATCATCTCGCAATAGAGTCGTTGCTGCTCGAAAAGACTCCGAGCACACCCAGCGACCAGGCAAAGAGCATGATGATCGCAGCGTTCTATTCCCCGACAGGTGCAATGGAGATTGCAAGCAGCATCGAGAAAGTTAGCGAACGCGTCCGAAGCTCCCTCGTGCAGCAGATGATTGTCAGCGAATCGAGCATTAAGCTGCTCGGCACGGTAGAGTTGATCTCCAACAACGAGGGGATCTCTAGTTTCGAATTGGAAACCGACTCAGCGTGGCGACTACAGTCAGCGCGATTGGAGGATGGTAGCCCATTGCACTTTCATGTCGCCACGGCCAATGCAGGTGATGACACAAACAAACGCACTACGCGTATTGTACTACCCCGGCCGATTGCTCCGAGATCGCGTGGGAAAGTACTGGTTGAGTTCTCCAGTATCCCAGCCGGCTGGCTTTCGAACTGGAACGAACGAACCGTTGCGTTCCCAGCGGTCGTCGTACGAGGCACAGAGATGGATTCCAGTATTCTGTCTTGTTTCGCGGAAGGGGACCTTGAGCTAACCACGGGCCGTTCCGAAAATGTACTTGCACTGTTCGACAGCGAAAGACGAGCACTGGGGATCCCTGATTCTTCTTCGCAAAAGGGACTTGCCTTTTCGACACAGGACATCACATGGGCTCTGGAGATATCGATTTCGAAGACTACGCCGCAATTGATGGCTGAAGTCTTTTCGTTCTTTCGCGTCTCGACCCAGGAAATCAAGGCGTCCTACGAATTGCATTGCGAGAACAATCACGCAAGCATGGACGAGATCGAGTTTACATTACCCGATTCGACTCCTTCTGAAATTACGGTCCGAGGCGTCGGTGATGTGTTGGTAAAGGAATCCACGCATGAACCCAAGGATGGAAGACGACTATGGAAAATCAAACTCGCGAAAAACGTTGCGGGTCGTTTTCAACTCTTGGTTGATTTTGCCTATGCGAATCCACTTGCTGTCGAGCACCAACTGCCCAACCTCTTGGTCAGCCATACCATTTTCCAAACCGGAGTTGTAGCACTTGAGGGAAATGAAGAGCTTGACATCAAACCGATTCGCCATCCTCGCATCGCCGATGTCGGTGAGTTGACAGAAGCAAGCTACTCGATTGGAAATCGTTTACTTGGTGTTTACTCCTACGCTCAAGTGGACAATGAAGCTGATGCGATTTCGATCCTCGCTACGCAGCGTTCTTTCCAATCGTTACCCACCACGATCGTTGAGTCATTGCATTTGACATCGGCGATTTCAGGCGAAGGGGCCAGTTATCATTTGGCTCACTTGCGATTGAGAACCGTAGGCGGGTTCCTGAGAATATCGCTTCCGAAAGATGCAACGTTGTGGACAGTCACGGTGGACGGACTGGCAGCATTACCGCAGCGCAACGGTGACCAACTCGTTATTGAAGTTCGGCAGGATTCAGTTCCCCAGAATCCGCCGAACGCCTTTCAACAAGGTTCGTCTGCGTCCTCAGGCTCGCACTCGCTTCAAATCGCTTATGAATCCCCAGTAGACCGAACCTCCTTTCGCAGCAATATTGGGCTGGCAGTGCCTGAGATTGCAACGACGGCGAGCGATTCCGTACCTTCCCAACCCATCCCAGTTGCTGACATGCAATGGACAGTCTGGGTGCCGTCCGATTTGCTCGTTGTAAACACGATCGGAGATCTTCGATTGGAAACTCGGCATCGAACAGCAAGATTTCCTTTTACTCTGAACACCCTGATGAAATCGAATCCACTGCTGTTGGCTTCCAAAGATGCGGTGAACTTGGATTTCAGGGGGGGAGTGACTTCTTCGTTAGCACCTGAAGGCTCCGTCAAAACATTGCGGACCAAAGATAATTGGGTCGATCCCATGGCGATGGCAGATTCCCTGGCAACACCAAAGGAATTGGATGCGAAGGCGGAAACAGCAATGCCTCAGGTGGCTCAGCAGATCCCCATACCAACGGCTGGCCAAGGCGGACAGCAAATCGCGCAACCCCCTTCGAATGCACCGCAACAGCCATCCAGCGGCCCGTTCGCAATCCGCCGCGTTGATGGGCTGAGATCGCTAACAGTACCCTTCGAACGCCCGGTGGCTTGGAGTTCATTCGAATTGGTGGGGTATGGTGATCGAGCCGACATCGAACTTACGATTGTCAATCAGAGAAAACTACAATGGATTGGTATCGGACTCGCGACCTTGGTACTGGCGTTTGGTGTGGCAATCATGAAATGGTCCGTTGCCAAAACGTTAGTCACCGCCGCTTTGGGAGCCATGCTATGCATCTGCGCGCCGCTAATATTCCCCGAATGGATTGAGATCTCTACGATTGCCGAATGCGGTTTCTTTGCCTTGTTAGCCGTAGCAATCATCCGTGTCGCATGGGGAGTAACATTATGGACAGGGAAAACAATCGCACAACTATGGCAGTTCGAAGGCCGGCCATCTCAAGCATCCAACAGTGTTGCTGCAACCTTCCTTGTCTGCAGCTTGTTGGCTATCCCCGCACAGGCTCAGAATGAAGCCGTAAAACCTCTCGGTTCATTCGACGAAATGGTTGAAATGCTCCGGTCAAAAACAACGTTTGGTTCGGGACCAGTCGAAATCCCTGCCGATGCGATCTTGGTTCCCTTCGATGACAAAGCGCCCAAAGTGCCGCGTGAACAAGAAAGAATTCTGGTTCCCTATGCTGCCTATACCCAGTTGCTCCAACTGGCCAATCCCGACGATAGCATATCACCACCGCCACGATTGCCAGCGGAATACTCTGTTTCCAACATGCGTTATTCATCTCAACTCAACAAGGACGACATCTTAGCTTTGCAATTAGATGTCGATGTCGTTCTCTACACGGATCGCTCCTTGCTGATTCCCTTTGGACTCTCCGACGCCGTACTGGTTAGCGTCCAATGGGACAACACGCCAGCAGCGACCAAAATGGCACCAAACGCTTTTACGGTCGTTGCAAAAGGAAAAGGGCAGCATCATTTACAGGCTGTCATCCACATACCCGTCAAGCGGCAAGGAGGCTGGCGCGTCGTGAATGCATCGGTACCGTCGGCGGCGCAAGGAGTATTGCGAATTGATGTCCCGCTTGCCGATACCGAATTGCGTGTGCAAGGCGTTGCGGATGCAGAGCAACGCGAAACGAAACAGGCCAATCAAATCATCGAAACGGCGTTGAATCGATCGGGGCAGCTGTCGCTCCAATGGCGTCCCAAAGTAACCGAAAACCAGACCGACTTTGGGCTCACAGCGAAAACATACCAGCAAGTTTCGTTTATGGAAAAGGGACTCATCGCATCCTGGGACGTCACACTCGAATTTCGGCGCAGTCGTCGTGATCAATTCGAATTGGAACTGCCGACTGGCCTACATATCGAACGCGTCACCGGTAAGAACATTCGCGGATGGACAGTATCTTCAGACGGAAATGCACAACGATTACTCGTAACATTGCTCAAGCCCGCACAGGACTCCGAGCAGTTGACCGTAGTTGCATCTAAGTCGATCCGACTTGGATTGTCACCCGAACTAATCGACACTCCGAGCTTGCGAATCTCGGAGGCGGTGGTGAACCAAGGCCAGATACTGGTCCATCGCAGCAATCTACTTGAGTTGCAAGTCGAGGCGAGCCGAGGCTTGTCGCGGCAAGATCTCCCGAACCCACCGGAGGCGTCTCAAGCAATTACCGAAGCAGCTTCACCCATCCCATCCCAGCCGTTTCAATCCTATCGCTACAGCGCCCCTGAATTCGAGCTTCGCTTTCGTGTATCTGAATTGGAACAAAGCGTTGTTTCGAGTGCGAAATCGATATTGCGTTCGAGTCGCAACGATGCGCATCTCAACTACACCGTTTCGATCTCTCCTGCAGGCAGGCCCATGCATCGGGTTCGCATTCAAGTTCCCTCCACGTGGAAATGGGATGCACCAACCGGCAATCCAATAACGAAATGGACACTGACCGAGCAAAAAGGCGATATCAGTATTTTCGAAATCTGGTTTGACCGAGGCCAGTCAAACCCATTCGAACTTGTCCTGATGGGCCATCAAAAACGGCAGTCCCCGCTCTCTTCGGAAGACTACAAACTGAGTCTGCCAACGCTTCGCGTACTGGAAACAACCAAAGACGAGGGTAGCATCCAGGTCTATTCGGATCCAGGTTTTGATATGGAGACCGAATCGTTGCAAAATTGCGACGTAAAGGCTGATACGGCAACGACATCCCTTCATGGCGCCACACTCAAAGAATCTGCAGCCGACCTACGAACTCACCTCGTTTACAAGAGCAAAGAATACAGCGGCATTCTGCATTTTGTCCCACGAACTCCGATCATTACAGGGATCACGATCAGCAATACGAAAGTCACGCGCAGATCGCTGGAAGAGACCTTCTACCTGGAATGGAACATCAGCAACGCAGGCGTTCATAGGCTAGAGTTTGAACTGCCATCGCGACTCAAAGATGCCCAAGTGCTCGCACAAATGGTACGTCGTATCCAACGCGTCCCCGTTTCGGAACAAGCAGATGCGCCGGTGCGATTCGTTTTGGATTTGCAAGAAGACGTTATGGGGCAGTATCGCGTCTTGGTACAACTGGACTCACCGTTGCCGACGCGATCGCAATCGGTAACGATCCCTCGTGTGCTGACTGGCTCGATTACCAACCAACTCATCGCGCTCGAAAATTCTGGGCGTGATGAATTGGTCGTGGAAAAAATGCTTGGCGTCACCCCACTTGCTCGAACAGATTCTCAGTGGCTGCAGCTAGCGTCCTTGCTCGGAGGCAAGTCAGCGGACGTCTATCGAATCGATGATCGAACATTATCCAACGGGGATTCTGGCTCTGGTTCGTCTGCTCAGCTTGATTTCTACACACGTTCGAGAGATGTCGTCGAAACGGCGAGCGCCCGAGTCGGATTATCGCGTACCGTAATCTCCGTGGATCCCGCTGGTAACTATCGAGCAACGCAAGAGTTTCGAATCGAAAACACGAGCGAACCCTTTATCGAAGTAGAACTTCCTGCAGACGCTGAACTGTGGTCCGTCACGGTCGCAGGCGAGCCAGCCAAACCGATGAATTCACCCAATACGCCCAATGCAAAGGGTGGCAAACGAATACGATTGCCGTTGGCAAGAACGCAGCCAGGAGACCTCGATTATGGAGTCGAGCTGAAATACGCAGGGCGGCTCGGAAGATCTCAATGGATGTCACAACTCGACTTCCCGCTCATCAAGTCGATCAACATCAACGTTGAACTAAGCCAGGTCTCAGTGCATCTGCCGGAAGAGCATTATTGGTATGGGTTCTCAGGAACACTTGGTCAAGTGGACGATGAGTCGGAGTTCTTGGCTGGTTGGTTATCCCAAAAGAACAAGCAACTCTCGCGGCTTTCGGAGATCGCAGCGGATGAAACGGCATCGTTTGCAAAAGCGCGTGCTGAGGAAAACCTGAGATTCCTATGCGAGGACGTGCGGCAGCAAATTGACGGGATTCAAGGTCCTGGAATTACGAACGGAAACCTGCAAAAGCAACTGGCAATCAACTCAGTCGTCCTAGATCAGATCAACAAACGAGAATCAAACTCATCCAGCACAAAGAACGATTCCGAGCAGATCGGCAACCGCGCTCAGTTCAATTCTCTGTTTCAAAGCCAGTCGAATTTTCGCGCCAACGGTTCCATAGACTCGCTGAACGAGTATGCGGAGGACACGACAAAAGCGGACAAGGCCAAGGGCGAAACGTTGTCTTTGAAAAACCGTGCTTATTCAGCAAGCCAGCTTCCCACAAAACCAAGCGGGCCGGGAGCCAACGGCTTCAATGACTCCCAAGACAGCAAAGCTCTTGCCGATAGATACAAGCAAAAACTGAGAATTCAATCGATTCCACAAACGCCTATTACACAATCGCCCAATATTAGTTCGGCAGGCGGTGCCTACGGAAGCGTTGCTCCACCGGGCGGTTACGGTGGAGGTGGCGGTGGTGGTGGATTCGCACCAGGGACCTACGACTGGCAAGAAACAAATGCAAATCTCGATGGGCCGGTTGTCCCGAACGTGAACAATGGCAATGCGATGTGGCACACAATGCCAGGTAGAGGGCAAGGGTTCCAACAACACTTGCCACCCATAACCGCATCAACAAGCGGAGATGTGGTGACAGGCCAAAACAGCGGGATGGCAAGCCTCGAACTGCGATTCACCAACCGCGGCAAAGTCTTCTACTTTACTACCCCACGGGGCGACACCAGCTTGCAAGCCTCCGGCATCGCTAAAACCGTTTTTGCCAAGGTTGCTGGTACCGCAATCCTAATCGTGACTATCGCAATCGGCATGTTACTTGGGCGTCGTTACCAACTTTGGGCGCGATGATGAGACTGGCATGCCTTGCTTGTTACTAACCGGTCGTCCCTTAACCATGCGAGGTGGGACCGATGGAGCGACACCGCTACCGACTACCAATCGCTCGGCTGTAGGCTTGCGATTGCTTGCGTTGGGATCCGGAACAGGCGCGGGCGGAACAACTGATTTTGGCTCTTCTGCAGGCTTCATTGCCGGTGTTGGCTGGCCACGCAGGGATTCCGTTGGCTGAGCTGGCTGGGCGGCGTGGGAATGTGACGAGTGCGATCCCGCCGAACAGCTTGAACAAGTCCCTGCACCAGAGACTACACCGCCGGAATGTACCGCTCCGCCGCTGCACGTCGAGCAACCGCATTGGGATCCTTCGTAGCGATATCCCCATAGATTCCTGAGCCGTCCCAGGGCAGTTGGGCATGAACCGCACGTCTCGCCAGTAAACTCGCCGTCGCAGCCGCATGGATCGCAGACACGGGGTTCGTTGATTTGTTCGTCCCAGTATATTTCGCCGCATGCACCGCTTTGGCGTGCCCCGCGGATATGGTTTGCTACGCGGTGACCCACTCCGGAAAACGGAACGTTGATCCCGCAGTCTCCACAGGATGCTGGTACGCCACAATCGCCGCAACCGCTTCCCATACGAACCTGACAACACCCGACATGGCTCACAAGAATCCCAAGTCCAAGCAGCCATCCGAACATGAATGATTTCATTTCCACGCACCCCTGAGTGTTTGCCTTAACGCACTTCGATGGTCGTAGTTATCGACCGATACAATCGATACAATCAGCAAATCTTTCCAAAGACCGATTGCTATCAAATGCTTTTGGAAGTCGTCGGGAACGGGTTCAGCGTGGAGCTCCAAGGATTTCATGACCGAAGGGCAGTTACACTCTTCTAGCGTGTCCACCGTTACTAACTTGCAATGACAAAGAATGGTCACACAGAGACGCAATGACACCGAGAATTCTAGAATTGGATTATCGGCCAGAGCAATTCTTTGTGACTCTGTGGCTCTGTGTGAGTCTACTTACTATCACAATCCGACGCGTAAGCGAGGTACACAGACTCCCTCGCTAACGCGTCGGGTTGTGATTAAAGCAACAAACCCTTTCGCGTAAAGCGATGCGATTAACACCACAGGCAATCGTGACCTAAAGAGAACAGAACCCCTAGAGGACACCTTTTGAGCTTGGCACTCCGGGCTGGCGAGGATCGATTTCGCATGCGATACGCATCGCTCGTGCAGCTCCCTTGAAAATCGCTTCGGCAATGTGATGCGTGTTCCTGCCGTGGTGCAACACCACATGCAGATTGCACAGAGCGTTCGAAGCGAATCCCTGCCAAAAATCCTCCACCAACTCGCTGTCGAAATCTCCGATTTTCGGCGATGGCATAGGAGCTTGAAAAACCAGGAATGGCCTTCCGCTAAAGTCGATCGCCGTAGTGACCAACGTTTCCTCCATAGGAAGAATCATGTGCCCGTATCGGCGAATCCCCTGCTTGCTACCAAGAGCCTGCGCGTACGCTTGCCCAAGGCAGATGCCTACGTCTTCGGTAGTGTGGTGCGAATCTACTTGCAAATCACCTACAGCATGCACTTCGAGGTCGATCAACGCGTGCCTCGCTAGCAACACGAGCA
Source organism: uncultured Pirellula sp. (assembly GCA_903920425.1). Classification (GTDB taxonomy): domain Bacteria; phylum Planctomycetota; class Planctomycetia; order Pirellulales; family Pirellulaceae; genus JBKCUI01. The sequence continues at coordinate 12,780 of CAIXME010000899.1, forward strand.
TATGGTCGAGGAAGCCGACGCCGGTATCGATTTGGTTCTGTCCGCTGCCGTCCAGATTGAGTTTCAGTTCGATTTTGGTCTCGGCCGTTTGGCGCGAGACGGAGCTTGTTCGGTTCAAAATATTTCGCTTCCTGGTGGTTAGACGTCGAGGTTACGAACGTCGAGGGCATGTTTTTCGATAAAGTCACGACGAGGTTCCACTTTGTCCCCCATCAATACGCGAAACATTTCATCGGCTGCCGCCGCGTCGGTCAATTGAACTTTGACCATCGTTCGGTTGGATGGATCCAAGGTGGTCTCACGCAGTTCTTCTGCGTTCATTTCACCCAGTCCCTTAAATCGCGTTACGGAAAGCCCACGTCGTCCGGATTCACGAATCGCAGGCAACAGTCCACGAAGATCTTCCAGGCCGATCGCGTTTTCTTCTCGGTAGAGATAGAAACGCGAGTCCGTCGCACCGGTTCGGTCTTTCGGGATCAATTCCTCAATAGAAAAGCCAAAGTCAGCTAGATCCTTCAGACCTGAGTTGATGGTGCGCACTTCGAATAGTTCAGCGATGTGTGCGGTTGGACGATTTTCTGGTTCCGATCCGTCAGCTGATTTGCCTTCTACAGGAGCAACGACCGCATCGCCAAGCGAAACCTTTTTGCCTGCCAAGAACTCATCGAGCTTATCGCGTGTAACGAACCAATGGTCTTCGGTCCCCATGTCCAAGTGAAACACCGGGAGCTTGTTGGTTTCAACATCCATACGTTCCGCGTGGACTCGCAGAGAAATACCGCGCCGCTCCAAAGCCAACAACGCGTCTTCCATTCCTGCAAGGGTTGCGCACAATCGTCGCATTTCTTGGCCTTCGAATTTACGTCCTTTTTCGTCGACGAAGTGGCTGTCGTTAAGCCCGCGTTCAAGCAATTGATGCTTCATTTCCTCTTCGGTTTGAACGTAGTACTTTTCCTTTTTCCCACGCACCACGCGGAACAAAGGAGGCTGTGCCAAATAGACGTGCCCACCAGCTACCAACTGGTACATTTGCCGATAGAAGAAACAGAGCAACAGCGTACGGATGTGAGAACCATCGATGTCCGCGTCGGTCATGATAATGATGCGATTGTAGCGTCGCTTTGCGATGTCCTGGTCGGAGCCGATCCCGCTTCCGATCGCTTGGATCATGCTCATAACTTCTTCGTTCGCCAACACTTTGTCCTCGCGACTCTTGTAAGCGTTGATGATCTTACCCCGGAGGGGCAGAATAGCTTGGGTGTCGCGAAACCGACCTCCTTCAGCACTACCACCTGCCGAATCACCTTCCACGAGGTACAGTTCGCATTCTTCCATTTTGCTGCTGATGCAATCTCGCAGCTTGCCTGGCAATCCGCCACCGCCGAGAACGCTCTTTCGATTCCGCAGAATGTCCTTTGCCTTCTTTGCAGCTTCGCGAGCTTCGGCCGCCAACAAGCCCTTTTTGACCAAGAGTTTGGCGTTCTTGGGATTCTCTTCCAGATACTTGGACAATGCGTCCCCAACGACGGAGTTAATCACCCCTTCGACTTCGCTATTACCTAACTTGGTTTTGGTTTGACCCTCGAATTGAGGCTGACCGACTCGCACGGAAATTACGCAAGTCAACCCTTCACGAAAGTCATCACCCGTTGGCGTGAGATCCTTGAAAAGATTTTCTTTCTTTCCGTACGCGTTGAGCGTTCTAGTCAGCGCGGAGCGGAATCCAGAGACGTGCGTTCCACCCTCGAGCGTGTGGATATTGTTGACGTACGATTGCAGATTCTCTGTGTACTCCTCGGAGTACTGCAAAGCGATTGAGTATCCGAGGTCATCTTTCTTTCCTTCGATCAAGATAACGTCTTTGTGAACCACTTCGCTGGCGCGATTCAGATACTCCACGAACTCGACAATGCCTCTTTCGTAAAAGAAGTCATCGCTTTGGTTGGTACGTTCGTCTTTCGCCTTGATCCGAACTCCGCTGTTGAGGAACGCCAATTCCTGCAGCCGCTTTATCAAGGTGTCGTACGAGTACTTGGTATTTGGGAAAATTTGTCCGTCAGGCTTAAACGTGGTCTTGGTGCCCCGTTTGCTTGTGACACCGGATTCGCGGACCGGGCCAGTCGCGACACCTCGCTCATAGCTTTGTGTCCAAACTTTGCCGTCCCGACTCACTTCGACTTCGCACCATTGGGACAAAAAGTTCACCACGGTCACACCAACCCCGTGAAGACCACCCGAGGTTTGGTATGCCTTTTTCTCAAATTTCCCCCCGAACTTGAGGACCGTCATCACCCCCTCCAGGGTGCTCATTTCCTTTTGCATCAGTTCGGAGAGCTGGGCGTGACGACCTACAGGAATTCCCCGCCCGTCATCTTCTACTGTGACGGAGCCGTCGGCATTGATACTGACAGAGACGCATGACGCATAATCCGCCATTGCCTCATCGATAGAGTTATCTACAACCTCATAAACTAGGTGATGCAACCCCTTTAAGGTAGTATCACCAATATACATACCGGGACGCTCCCGGACGTGTTCGAGGTCGCTCAGGTGCTTGAGATCGTCCGAATTGTACTCGCCACCATTGATTCCTGCGCTCTGTACATCAAGTTCCAAATTGGGTTCGTTTGGCTGGTCACTGGGGGCATTCATGTGTGGTCCGTTTCGTCAGAATTCCGTTCGAGTCAACATCCGGAAATCGCAGTGTTTTTCGATGTCCGATGGAGGTGACCAATATAACGATTTTTGCCGTTTTGTGACCGGGCCAAACCCTTCGAATCAACTGATTTCCACCACTTAAGCCAAAGCAAAACGCAGAGAAAGTACCCATGAACACCGCCGAAGTCAGGCCCCCCCTCGAAACCGACGCCTAAGGCTCCAAAAACCTTGGAGTTGCTCGGCATACAGTCCTCACAGGAATGACAGCAAGGGCACATCGGGCGGCACACACTACCCATGACCCAACGCATCTTCCAACCGGGTGGCACTAGCGATGACAGCAACCACGTTCACTCCCATGAATGGCTCCTGAACAAGTTTGGCATTTATGTTCATGAAGAACCGACCGCATCAGCGCCGTTGTGGCACACACCAATGTGCCCCAAATACAAATCCGTTTACTGAAGCAAGACAGATCAACCGAATGGCCGAGACGAGGCCATTCATCCCTTTGCAAAGGAATGATTTCCACGGACGCGACAAAAGGCCCCGCTCATCTCATCAATGTGGCTCAACTCTTCCATTGTAGTGTGACATTTTTAACGATTGACCAAATGCGAATGCGTCCTATCATGCGATTGGTTGGCGGTTAAATCCGCATCGATGTTGCATCAGTATCTGGCAAGCTTGAGTTTTAAACCAGAACAAGAATAGATCAGTAAACAACATACTGGGCTGAGCGTGCGGAAAACCGAGACTTCACCCCCTAATGTTACTGAAGCAATACCTGACATGATCACATGATCAAGGTGTTCTTCTGATAGAGCAAACTAGGTTACGCGTTAAAATTTCAAGATTTTAGCCGACCACTGTTTTTACGGGTTAATGTTGATGTCTCACTCCTGCATGGTCTGAATCCAGTCCTTTCAATGAATGAGGGAACAGTTTTCAATGGTTGATATAGAACGGGTCGTGACGTTAGACGAGCTTATGGATCGCGTACCGGAGGAATTAGTTCGGGACGCCGAGATTCGAAGCATTGAACTAGACGCACTTAACAATTCGCGAGAAAGCAGCATGTCAAAAGAACCTAGCAAAGCGAAGCGTATTCGCGAGTATTTGGATAACAACCCCGAAGCACGCAACAAAGATGTTGTCGATGCCCTTGGCACCTACGGCGTAACCGCCGCCGATGTGGCGAATGTCAAAAGCCATCAGAAAAGAAGCGAAGGCAAAACGCGAAAGTCGTCGGCTGGCCCAAAGAGCAAGCCTGAGGTTGCGACCAACTCGAGCTCTACAGCGCTAACAAGCAGCGGCCCAACCATCAATTGGCGGGAACTCGATGCGGGCGTAGCGTTTGTAAAAGCAGCAGGTTCGGTTCAAAGAGCGCAGCATTTGCTGATCATCATCGAACAGATCAAGGGCTGCTAGTCCGGACTAGCTCGACGGCAAACCAATGCCGTACCATTTTATTGCTTATTGCCGATCAACTGCTTTATGCTGATCGGCTCAAAAGGGCAGCGACACTCTCGCGCTGCCTCACTAGGCAACGATTGATATCCGCCGCATTCTTGTCTCGGCGACGTTCTAGTATCCGACGGTTCGCCTCTGCTACCGATCGGGCAACGCATACGCTACATTCTAGGTCCTTTATTGGTCTTGGCTCTTAACAGTTTAGGTTTCTACGTTCCATGAAAACTGCACGCTTAATGGCAGGTGTCCCAACTCTGAATGCAGGACTCTATCGTCGGATTCGATTTTTAGTGGGGGATCCCGTTGCCATCATCGAGGTACAGGATGCGGGCAAAACCGAATCAACACTCATCTTGCGTGACATCGAGATGCAACGGGCAAAGGTATCTGCCAACGCAGATCACATCGCATGCCCGGCAGAGTACGCTCCCGCTGGAGGACTTTCCGGAGATCGCGAGACAGCAACCGCACAAAGCGTGGCCGAGTTCTTGTTGCGGTCCGGCCTGAAGGAAGTTACGTCGGATCGCTCGTTGCCGATGATCTTTGCGGAAATGATCCAACGTGTTGGCATTCGCGTTCTGTGTGACACGGAATGGGGATTGATTGAGCGCCGCCAAAAGGACGCGAATGAAATCGAATCGCTTCGATTCGCTCAATCGCAAACCGAACTCGTGATGAAACGCGCACTCCAAACCATCGCAAAGGCCTCGACCGATGCGAGTGGTGTTCTTCTCCACGATGGAACGCCACTAACAAGCGAGCGCATGCAATCGATGATCGATGTCTGGTTTCTGGAACTTGGATTTTCCAATCCTTGCTCCATTGTGGCCTGCGGACCGGTAGGAGCAGACTGCCACGATCATGGCCACGGCCCTCTCCGAACCAACGAACCAATCATCGTCGACATTTTCCCTCGCGATAAGAAATCTCTGTACAACGGAGACTGCACGCGAACGGTGGTGCACGGAGTTGTTTCTCCAGCAATCGCTGCGATGCACCAAGCTGTCGTTGCAGCCAAAGCGGCAGCAACCGCAGCCGTGCGCGCTGGCGTAACGGGCCAATCTGTTCACGAAGCGACGTCGCGATCCATCGAGTCCTCCGGTTTTCACATGGGCTTTCCGCCCAACGACGCTTCACCCGATTACGCTTCGATGCCTCATGGTACAGGGCATGGAATTGGGCTCGAAGTTCATGAACCCCCGTTGCTCGCTGCCGGTGGTCCCGAACTTCTGATCGGAGATGTCGTAACCATCGAACCAGGACTTTATTGCAAAGCCTATGGTGGCGTTCGCGTTGAGGATATCGTCGTCGTCACGAAAGATGGCTGTGTTAACCTCAATAGCTTGCCTGAAGGATTGGATTGGTCTTAAATCGTTCATCACATGAACGGAACAGGCATTCCAAACGAGTTGACGCTCGCTGCAACCCAAGCTATCGCAGCTCAGTCCGAGGGCTTAACCATACCCTTCGGACAGACTACCCCCGTCACCGCCGAGCCGTTCCTGTTCGGTGGTTTCAGCGATACCGAGATCATTCGCCTCACGTGCAATGCTGGTCGCTTTGCACTCCGCAGCTGGCCGAACGCGGACGCTAGTCATGAAAAAGTTAAGTTCTGGCGTACGATGCAAGGACCTTGGGCCGATCGGCCCTACTTTCCAACCATGGTCACCTGGCGATCGGATCGAATGCAGGGCGATCGTTCTGAACCTCTCTGGTTAATGCCCCACAACGGCAAGCTATGGACATTGGCCCAATGGGTCGATGGCTCCCCCGTGGATCCTGCCCGAATCGACCAAGCGTTGATACAGCACTTGGCTCATACTCTGGGGCAGCTGCATGCAACCACGCTGAAACTATCGCAGCGTCCTGGCTCCCCTTTGCCGTTCGTCATAGCAGAATCCGCTTCGTTGCTAGATCGAAAACGTGCTTTGGATTCGATCAATGCGCAGCCTACTTCCATAGGCACGCACGTGAAAGCAAACGGAGTGATTAATTCGAATACAATCGCGATGGTCGAGAAGTGCTTATTTCAATTCGCGAACCGACGTGCTGAGTTTCTTCGATTTGTGGAATTGGCTTCACACCAAAGACGGATGTGCCATTGGATCGTTCGAGATCTTTGGTACGAGAATATCTTGGTGAGCGAAAACAACCAATTTGCTTCGATCGTCGATATGGGTGCTGCACGTCTGGACTGGCCAGGCTTGGACTTTGTCCGACTGTTCGGCAGTTTGATCCCCTTGGCGAATCCCATCGCTTCACCTCCAGACACGTTGGACTCTCTATGGGAATTCGCATTGCGTTGCTACCAAGAATCGCACCCTGATCACGCAATCGAGTCTTTGATCGAATGCCGTTTGCTCGATCAACTTTCGACCGGGTTGTCTATTGCGCAATGGATACGTTGGCTCGACGAGGGAGTTTGCAATCTTGCCGATC
>CAIXME010000900.1 GCA_903920425.1 uncultured Pirellula sp.
GTTTCTCAAGCACGAGTTTGAAATCGCGAGCACGCTCAATCACAAGAACATCATCAAACTGGTCGAATACAAGACGGACGCCGAAACTCCATTTATCGTGATGGAGCTCTTCAGTGAAATCAACTTAAAGCAAGCGCTTCGTCGAGGTCCGGATCCGATTGCGTACCAGCTCTCGAGCATCATCGAACAGTCTTCCGAAGCGTTGTACTACTTTCACTCAAAGGGTTACGTGCACTGCGATATCAAGCCGGACAACTTGCTGTTGAGCCGGGATTTTGAAGTGAAGTTGATCGACTTTACGATTTCCAAGAAGGTAAAGACCGGTTTTGGAAAACTGTTTGGCGGCAAGAACAAAGTAGAAGGTACGCGCTCGTACATGTCACCTGAGCAGATACGAGGACAAGCGTTGGATGCGCGCAGCGATATCTACTCCATGGGCTGCATGCTATTCGAGCTTTGTACTGGCAAAGCCCCCTACACTGGCAACACGCCGAACGAATTGTTGAGCAAGCATCTTTCGGCAACTCCACCATCGGTACTTGTTACCAATGAGAATATCACTCCCGAGTTCAATGCGCTGGTGAAAAAATTGCTCGCCAAGAAGCCTGAGGATCGGCTTCAAACTATGTGGGACGTGCTTAAACAAGTACGAGGAACTCCGATATTCAAGAAGCCACCGCGCATCCCCGAAACGTCGATTTTCGATGACTTCCCGGGCGGCGGCCGTATGGAAAACCCAACGTAAAGCGATCGCACTTCGAGCAGTATTTTCTAGGACCAAAGACCTTTTCCGGTAACAGACAAGACGATGGACACAACACCTCCAGGATTCGAATTCGAACAGCCGATTCTCGACATCGAGATTCAGTTGCGGGCGCTAGAAAAGTCCGGTAGCCATAATCCAACGGAACAAGAACAAATAAAGCAGTTGCGCCGAAAGTGGACAGAAACCACGCGGGCGATCTATTCGAGCTTGACGCCATGGCAAGTGGTCCAGGTATCACGGCACAAGGACCGCCCTTACACCAAAGACTATTTGAATCTGGCGTTTGATGAATTTGTTGAGTTGCACGGCGACAAATTTTATGGCGACGATCGCGCGATGCTTACTGGTTTTGCGAAGCTGGGCCGGCACAAAGTCTTGGTGGTCGGACACCAAAAAGGCCGAACTTACAAAGAACGCGCCGCGTGCCATTTCGGTTGTGCCCATCCCGAGGGTTACCGCAAAGCGATGGCAAAGATGAAGATGGCTGAAAAGTACAAATTGCCGATCATCTGTTTCATCGACACACCGGGTGCCTATCCGGGCGTTGGCGCCGAAGAACGCGGTCAGGCGCAGGTCATTGCCGAGAGCATGTTCCTCATGAGTCAGTTGGCTACACCGATCATTTGCGTGGTGATTGGCGAAGGAGGATCTGGTGGTGCGCTTGGGATCGGTGTTGGGAACAAGATCGCGATGCTGCAATACGCGTATTACTCGGTAATCAGCCCTGAGGGTTGTGCTGGTATTCTTTGGAAGAGTCATCAATTTGCGAACAAAGCTGCCGATGCGTTACGGTTTACTTCATCGCACTTATCGAGGTTAGGCGTCATTGATGACGTAATCGAAGAACCCGTTGGGGGCGCTCACCGAGACCATCACCAGATGGCATCGCGCCTCAAAAATTACTTAACCAAAACACTCGACCAACTTCTCAAACTCAGCCCAGAAACCCTGGTTTCCGATCGGTACGAAAAGTTCCGCAAGATGGGCACTTATTTGGAGCTGATGGAAGACGGAACTTCAGAAACCCGCGGGCATGTGATTACTGGTTAGCGATCGGTTTGGCGGCCTGGCGGCGAGCATCGTTGGGCGGATCGTTCCGATGCGATTCCGCTCCGAGTCGGTCTGTTCACCGCGCCTGCTTGGTCGAACCTTCTAGCTCGCGGTGCTTACTTGCTGCGATGCCGGCATACGAACGGTGCCGGCCAAAAGCGCCGGCTTGAGCGGGAAGTCTGACTTCCAAAATTTGCGGTGGAGAGTCAGTCGAGCAGGGGAGCGGAAATCTGTTTTTGGCGGTCGGCCACAGCTGATCCAGCGTTCCGGAACCGCACCAGTCGGTTTCCAGCCAAAACCAAGGAACCAGCAAAAACGCAGGGAAAAACCAAGCCACAACCGAACATAAGAAACATTATCGGACGTTCAAGAGTGGTGTTTTTGAGGGGCCTGCTCTGGCCTGGACCGTGGCTGGTTGGCTTTTTGAGGTGTTTTTCGTCGGCAAGTTCTGGGGCGGGCCAAGCGTGGCGGGCTCGATTCTAGGAGCCCAGTTCTTTCAACAAGGGCAGGTGGTGGTGCGGATTGCCGCGTCGCTGTGGTGCGCTGTGGTGCGATTGTTCCGTATGCGGCCGGAGCTCAAGTTGGCGGGCCGACTTACCTCAGACTCGTTCATTGCAGGAGCTTCCTGGGTCGCAAACGTTCGTTGCCTTTCCATCCTCCAGTTCCGACCATTTTTTGCTGATCGGGAGAGTCGCAGCCAATCCGA
>CAIXME010000901.1 GCA_903920425.1 uncultured Pirellula sp.
AACACGCAGTCGGCCGTCGACCTGATCGATACGAACCGAGAGTGGTCAAACGGAGGCCAAAAACATACAAGCTGATGCAGAAACCAAGAAGCAAATACAAACCCGGTGAGATCTAGGACTTACGCCGATTAAGTGCCATTCGGGTCAGGTCTCTTAATCGCGATTACCACACAGTTGCACCGGCACGATCATTGGCTGTTTGAACGCTGCGATAGAACGACGTCTTTGGACTAAGTGGAGTAAAACCTAGGGCACAGGAAGGAAATGATAAAAGTCCCATCACCGACTGTCGGAAATGCACTAAGCAGGCTGGATATAATGGATGCCAAGCTTCTGACCTTTGGAAATGACCTACGTGGCAAAAATCATGCAAAACCTTAACCGATCAACCCTTGCGACAGTAGTTCTGGTTTTGCACTTAGTTGCTGAGACTGGATGCACTACTCGTAGAACAGATGACAAAGGTGCGATACGAGATACTCTACCAGAGTTTGCGTGTTGCGCTTCGGCCGATGGAGCTAGGGTATTCGTGGTAACTGAGCGAGTATTGCATCAGTTTGAATTCCGGAATGAGGAAAGTGCTGTCGCGACCCAATATGCTGCTTTCAAATCGCCATGGCAGGGAAGAGTTTTGTCGATCGGTTTTGTGAACGACTCAGACCTGCTTGCTGCAATTGTTTTCGATGTCAATGCAAAGCATATCAACCCTAACAACAAGCATATTGACGAGCTAGAAAGAAATGCGGCGTATTGCTTCCGAGTACCAAATGGAGACTTCACCCATGCGAGAGAGGTTAAGAGAGGGTTCGCCGAACTGCGATTTATAGACTCATCCAAAATGATGTACACAACCCCAAGTCAGCGGGATTTCGATGGGGATTGCGATGTAAGTCATAGCGCGCACATTGTGGATTGTGCGTTAGGCTCAGATGGAATCGAGCCTGACCTTTCAGGTCCAAATAGCAACAATGAGACCGTCTACTGCAGCTCTAGATCCCGCATGGGGTTTAGCACAACAAGTGGTTTGCCATTTCTGACAAACGAGTATGGAATTGCAACTGGAAAATGGGACGGGGAGGGCAAGTTGACTTTTGTTCCGCTATCTCTTCAGCCCACCCCTGTGCAAGGTGGGTACGATAACGCTTACGGCAGATATGATTTCGAATACTCAGTAGATGCCTCGACGGACAAAAGGTTGCTCGGCATCGCCATTTCCTTTCCTCAGAGTATTCGCTTTTCCGTTTGGGACATGCACAACGGTGACTTAGTCTTGGATTCGTTTTATCCTAACAACGGGGACATTGGACCAAGCAGTCCACTAAGATGTTTTGCCTTAGGGAAAACGATGTTTTGCGTCGGAGGAGGACGTTTCATTCGGGTTATTGATGTGGAGAAAGAATCTGTGCAACAGGTGGATGTACATCAACTTACAGACGAGTATCGAAGTGGAATGGTGCTATCTGCCAAAGCTGCAGCAGGAAATCTAGAGCTATGTGTGGTCATGACACCTTTTGACAAAGAAAGCGTTCGTAGAATCACGGTTCCTTTGGACTAGCGCTTCGCATGGTAACGCCCCTCGCGAAGGAATTGGGGGCAGATCGGACAGAAGGGCATCTGGTCCAATCGCCAACTCCAATTGAAATCGAGACGTTGGACGTTGTCCAAAAGTGGCATAGGCTTCCAGCCTGTGAAACCCCGCGAAGCCGGGCGAACGCTTCGTTCACTTGATCAGTTGGACAAGGTTACGACGGTGACGTATGATGCAGGCGGGAACCAGTTAACCGTTCGAGATCCTAACAATGTCGGTGCCGACATGGTCTATGATGCTCTTGGTAGAAACACACAGCGAACCGATACCTTCGGTGATATCACCAAAACCGATTACGATCGGTCCGGTAACGCTGTGAAACAAACCGATGCCAAG